>CBDUCC010000245.1:0-6121 GCA_965365555.1 uncultured Myxococcales bacterium
GGAGTGCCCGGGTCGGTTCGACGGCGAACATCGGATAGCGCTTGTCGGCACTGTTGGGCAATGTCCCGTTCTGCGCGCACAGCGCGAAGAGTATCGGCTTCTGAAGGGTCGTGGCCGCCGCGACCTCGCTATCCTCGCCACCCGCCTGCTTCGCCAAGAGCCGGAGGCGCGGAGCACCCTCCGATGGGGTGGGAAACCAGCTGGGCAGGATCACGATAAACTCCCCTTGGGTTTCACGCGAAGCGAAACCAAACCCCTCCAGCTAAGCAGGAGGTGTGCCAAAGTCTGTCGCGAACAAGCCCGTCGTTCCGTCACAAGTTGCCAACATCCATAGGGGCTTGGGGTGCAAGCGTTGCGGCTTCAAGGAGCGTTGCGCAACCCCTGCGTCCACTCAGGCACGAGCCTCGTGCCAGGCGCGCTCGAGTGCCTCTTGATCGTCGGGGTGCGCGATGGAGATCAGGAGCTGTGCGCGTTCGTTGAGTGTCTTCCCGTAGAGATCGACCGATCCGTTCTCCGTGATGATGAAACGAACGTGTGCCCGCGTCGTGACCACCCCCGCCCCGGCGCGGAGCGTCGGCACGATTCGGGGGACCCCTTTCGCGGTACGGCTGGTCAACGCGATGATCGGCTTGCCGCCTTCCGAGGTCATCGCTCCTCGAATGAAGTCCATCTGGCCTCCGACCCCGGAGATCACTCGGTGACCGATTGAGTCGGCGCAGACCTGACCGGTGAGATCGACCTCGATCGCGGAGTTGATTGCCGTGACTTTGGGATTCCGGTTGATCACCGAGACGCGATTCACGTAGCCAATGTCGTATTGGGTGACGCGCGGATTGTCGTCGATGAAGTCGTAGAGGCGCTTGGTCCCTATCACGAAACCGGAGACGGTCCGTCCCGGGTGTACGGCCTTCAAGCTGTTGTCGACGGCGCCGCACTCGAGGAGCGGGAGCAGGCCATCGGACCACATCTCCGTGTGGACCCCAAGATGGCGATGGCTCTTCAGCGCTGCGAGCACGGCATCGGGCACCGCACCGATCCCCATTTGTAGCGTCGCACCGTCTTCGATCAGGTCTGCCGCATGGTGGCCGATTGCGATCTCCTCGTCGCTCGGTGGGGCCGGTGGCGACTCGGGAAGAGGAGCGTCGTGCTCGACCAGCCAATCGAGCTCGTCGATGTGGATGAAGCCGTCGCCGTGAACCCGGGGCATGTGCCGGTTGACCTGGGCGATGACGGTCTTTGCGGAGTCCACCGCAGCGCGTGCGACGTCGACCGAGACACCGAGGCTGCAGTACCCAAGCCGATCCGGCGGTGACACCTGCACCATCGCAATGTCGATGGCGCGGCGACCGGAGCGGAAGAGCTGGGGGATCTCGGAGAGGAAGCAGGGCAGGTAATCGACCCGATCGCCATCGAGCTGCCGACGCATGTTGTGACCGACGAACAGGTTGGCGACCCGGAACGAGCGCGCATATTCGGGACTGGCGTATTTGGCATCGCCCGAGGTGTGGAGGTGGATCAGCTCGACGTCCCGCAGGCGGGGCGCTTCTCCGAGCAAGGCATCGACGAGCGCATTCGGCGTCGCAGCTCCGCCGAGGAGGAACACGAGATGGTTCGAGTTGACGTGATTGACGGCTTGTTCGGCGGTGCAGAGCTTTGTCATGGGTTCTCGTTGGGGGTGGGCTGCTACGGTTCGGGTTCCGACGATGGTGGGGGCTCCCTGCGTTTCTCCAAATCGACCTCGAGGACTGGATAAGGCTCCGGCTGCGTCATCGACCCGGAGGTGCGTTCCACGTTTCCAATGGGCGGTGCGGCCTTCGACTCCGGCTCGTACTCCCGAGCCTGGCCCATTTCCGTACCCTGCGCGCCCCGAACCCGGCCGCTTGCGCAACCGCTCAGAAGCGCGCCGATCGCAAGCCCACTGACCGCGAGCCTCCAAATGCGTGTCCAGCTCATGGCTTGGCCCGTCGGCGCTCGTCGGCGCTCAGTGCAGGCTTCACATCGAGCATTCCGTGGCATTGACTGCAGGCATGGAGCAAGCGGCCAAACACCTCGGCCTGACCCCAGGCCGTCGGCTCGTCCTCGACTGCCTCTCCCGGCTTGGCGACGTACTCGTCCTCGCCGGCCTTGCCTTGGACGGCCGCAGCAAACGCCAGGTCATGCACCTCGTACGCTAGACGGGTGACCCCCGTGTGGCTCTCTTGGTCGGGGGCATGCGACCCGTGAAGCGGTGCTTCGGCGAGAAGCTCGGCAGCCGACTGAAAGGCCTCGGTCGAGCTGCCCAGAAGCGCTTCCCACATCCGCTCCACGGCCCAGTAGTGTCGGCGCATGTGCATCTTCAGGTCCTCGCCTTTGGGGGCGGGGTCGAGTTGGATCGGCGGCCCGCGATCGAGAGCATGGTGACACTGGCCGCAGGCATACGAAAGATGAGCGAACGACATGCACGCCTCCTCGAGGTCGGTTGCGCCCCGAACCTCGTCGGCCAGCTTCTGGGTGATCTCGGCGTACTGCTCGCCCTGCTCGGGCGCCGGCACGTGTTGCATGAAGAACGAGAGCTTCCGCATCGCCTGCTGAGCCACCTCGAGGTCTCCCCGAATCAGTGCGTTACGTGCAGCCACCGAGAGCGCGGCATGGTCCCGCATGACCTCTTCGAAGCCTTCGGGAGCCTTCAGCTCGGACCCGGACGGCTTCGCGCCGCACTCGCAGCCACTCAGCAGAGCCATCGCCACCCCGAGAACCATCCACCGCCCTGTCATCAGGCCCCTATCATGCGCCGTTCGGACGCGCATTCAAGAGCCATCAGTCATCGTGCGTGAGCAGCAGCGGGACCTTGCTGTCATGGAGGAGGCGCCTGGCGACCGAACCGATGAGTAGTCTCTCGATGCCACTCTTGCCCGTGGTGCCGGCGCAGATCAGGGTCGCGCCGACGTCGTTCGCGACTCTCAGGATGCTCTCGGCGGGGTCACCGGTGACGAGGTGAACCTCCGTGGCCTCCGCATCGGTGGGAAACAGTGTTTCAGCATCCTTGTCGAGCATTTCGTTGAGCCCGAGGCGGAGCGCCTCCCGGCGCTTTTCCGCGGCCTCGCCGACGACCGCGCCCCGGTCGGTGTACTCGCCCCAGACATCCAGATAGCTATGGACTAGATGAAGCGGCCCGCCAAAGACCTCGTGAAGCGCACCGGCAACCTCGGCGGCACGCTTCGCGGGCCCCGAGAAGTCGTAGCAGATCACGATCGAGCGCGGAGCCTCCTCTGCGCCGGGCGGAACGACGATGATCGGCGTGTGCACCGTCTTCACGACGCGCTCCGTCACGCTTCCGTACATCAGCTTCACCACCCCGGTGCGCCCGTGGGTGCCCATGATGACGAGGTCGATGTCGTGCTCTTTCGCGTAGGCGCCGATGACCTCATGCGCGGTCCCCTCGCGGATCGCGGTGAAGTGCTCGATGCCGGCTTCGCTGAGCTGCTTGGCCTGAGCGTCCAACGCTTCCTGCGAGTCGTTGAGGATCCGGGTCACTGCCTCGGGGCCGGGGCTGTAGCTGAGGTCCATCAGCAGGTAGGTCGGGACCACCGGCGTGTGCAAGAGATGCAGCGTTGCGGAGCACTGCTTGGCGAGGGCCACGGCATAGTCCATCGCACTTGTGGCGTTCTCCGAAAAATCGGTCGGAACGAGAATCTGATTGATCTTCATGTGGGGTCCTTCCGTCGAATGCTGAAGGGTAGGCGCGATCAGCCGCCGAACGTATCACTCGGGATGAGATTGTCGCGAAGCAACTTGTCGTTCACGTAGTCCCGCTCCTCTTCCTCGATGTCGGCTCGGAGCATCTGTGCGAGCTTTGAAACGGAGCCGGCGAGGTCGACCGCCGAGTTCGCCTCTCGAATCTGGTCGACCAGGCGATCCAGCTCGTGTCGCTGCTCGGCGTGCTCGGTATGCAGGTGCCGAACTCTCTCCGGTCCGAAACCGTCGGCCTCGTTGATCGCCGGCACCATGTGTGTTTCCTCGAAATTCATGTGCAGCTCAAGAATGCCCCGAAGCGCGTACGCCGCCCTTTTCACTTGGTCGGCGTCGACCTCCCCATCGGCGAGGTGGGCGACTCCAGATTCGAGCTCGGAAAGCATTTGCTCGATCTCGCGATGCTGACTCAGGACCTTCCGCCGCACTTCGGAAGGCATCAACGGTTCGTCGGCCATGGTTTCCTCCGGCTACTGCTCAGCTACTGACTTTTGCAAGGACCAGGCCAACGGTTTAGCAGCATTTCTCGGTCGGCGGAACGCAAGTTCTGCGCTCTCTTGGAATCTTTCGCAGATGGTGCGTGGGTTTTGTGGCTATGCTTGCGCGTGGCTCGCGTGTCGGTGTTTGGCACGGAGATTGATACAGATGAGAGGTGCGCATGGACCAGCCCCGAACGATTCTCGTCGGCACAGATTTCTCGGACATTTCGGACGAGGCGCTTCGTGCGGCGTCGCTCTACGCGCGAACCTTCGGTTCGAAGGTCGTGGTGGCACACGTCTTCGATCCGACGCCCAACGTCCCGCCGGTCGTCTGGTCACGACCTGACCTCCTCGAACGCAACATCCGAGTCGAGATCGAAGAAGCCATCCGAGACACGCTGAACGGGAAGACCGCGGAGCTCCTTCAAGGGGTTGCAGAGGTCGAGCTCATGGTCGTTCAGCATCCGTCGCCAGGCCGCGCCCTAGTCGAGCTTGCCGAGGACGAGAACATCGACTTCGTCATCCTCGGCTCGCACGGGCGAAGCGGCCTCACCCGAGCCTTCCTCGGCAGCGTGGCCGAGCGAGTCGTCCGGCATGCGCCATGCCCCGTGTTGGTGGTGCGTGGCCGATGCGATCACGAGTCCAAAGATGGAGAGTAGCCCGTGTCATTGATACCCCGTTTGGTCGTCGCCTACGATTTCTCCGACCCGGCACGACGTGCGTTCGAGCTCGCCGTCTTCATGGGTCGCCAACTCAAGGCAGAGGTTCACGTCGTGACCGTCCTCGACTCGAAAGAGGCGGGCACTGGGCCCGGCGCCAAGGATGTCGAGGAGCTCAGGCAGCTTCTAGAGATGCGCACCTGCGGAACGGTCAAGGCCGACGACCTGGCGATCCAGTGTCATGCGGTCACCGGCGAGCCGGCTGACGCCATCGTCAGGATGGCGCGTGAGATCGATGCGCCGCTGATCCTGTGCGGGACCACGGGGAAGGGCGCGGTCGCGCGAACCCTCCTCGGCAGCGTCTCCCACGAGCTCGTTCACAAGAGCGGCGCGATCGTGATGTCGGTGCCGTAGCGTGCCGCTAGTGGGCGGGGCCCACGAACGGCGCTTCGACTACCCGTGTGCCCTTACCGCTCTCGCGGCCCTCCATCGAGATGGTCATCTCGATCCGGATTCCGGGCTTCATCTCGGCGGCGGGCAAGACGGCGAGAATCGGCAGGTAGGTGCTCCCGAGCGAGTCGAGCTCGACGCGGGTCTGCGGAATGATGTACTCGATGCCGGTCTCGGTTTCGGGCTTCACGACGAACGCCTGGCGTTCCGAGGTCTTGTTCACGAGATGCACCCGGACCGAGTTCCGCACCTGTCCGTCCACCACCACGAAGGGCGCGCCCTCGTGCCTGAGGACGTTGGCCTCGAACTCGGCGCTTTGAGTGAACGCGAACGCCGCCCCGACGAGCCAAAGGGTCGCAATGCCCCCATAGAAGAACAGTCGCGGACGGCCGATGCGCTTCGGCTTGCCCTCGAGGCCGTTGAGCGAGTCGTAGCGGATGAGACCTTGCGGACGATCGATCTTCGTCATGATCTCGTCGCAAGCATCGACGCAGGCTGCGCATCCCACGCACTCCATCTGCAGTCCGTTGCGGATGTCGATGCCGGTCGGGCAGACGACGACGCAGCGTTTGCAGTCGACGCAGTCGCCGTTGCTCGGGTCGCTCGCCTTGCCTCGTGGCTCCCCCCGGTTTCCGTCGTAGCCGATCACCATGGTGTCGCGGTCGGTCATCGCCGACTGAAGACGTCCGTAGGGACAGATGATCAGGCAGAGCTGCTCGCGGAACCAAGCGAAGTTGAACCAGAGAATCCCCGACATGACGATCACCCAGGTGAACGCGGTCGGATGCTCCGCCGGGCTTCGCT
>CBDUCC010000246.1:0-6115 GCA_965365555.1 uncultured Myxococcales bacterium
TGCAACTGAGTGGAGATGTCGAAAACTTCTATATGGCGGGCATGTTCTCCCGCCGTGGCGAAGTCGCTGCAGCAAGAGCCGCCGAGCAAGAGGGGATTCGGTTCTGTGAGTCCACCGTGTCGATCTGCTCGATCGAGGAGGTCCAGGCTGCGACGGGCGTTCCTTTCTGGTTTCAACTCTACGTCATGCGCGATCGAGGATACGCCGAGGCGCTGATGGGACGCGCCCGGGATGCGGGCTGTTCGACGCTGGTGCTCACCGTCGATTTGGCCGTCGTGGGCGCGCGCTATCGAGACACTCGCAATGGCATGATGGAGACCATCTCGGGCCCCAAGAAGCTGGTCCGTGCATGGGACATTCTTTCGCATCCGAGATGGGTTCGCGACGTTGCGGTTGGCGGAAAGCCACTGACCTTTGGCAACCTCGAGGCTGCGGTGCCCGGCGCCCGCAGTCCGGCCGGATTCAAGGACTGGGTGGACGGCCAGTTCGACCCGAGCGTCACCTGGGATGACCTGGCCTGGGTTCGCCAGCACTGGGATGGCAACCTCGTGCTCAAAGGCATTCTCGATGTGGATGACGCGCGGCGGGCTGCCGAGGCGGGAGCCGATGCCATCGTCGTCTCCAATCATGGGGGCCGGCAGCTCGACGATGTTCGATCGACGGCGGCGGCGCTGCCGCCCATCGCGGAAGCAGTCGGTAGCAAGCTCGAAGTCCTGGTGGATGGTGGAATTCGGAGCGGCCTCGACGTCGTGAAGATGCTCGCGCTCGGCGCCAAAGCGTGCCTGCTCGGGCGAGCCTGGACCTATGCCGTTGCGGGTGGAGGCCAAGATGGGGTCGCCCATGTCATCCGGATCATCCGCGAAGAGATGGGCGTAGCCATGGCACTGACGGGGAAGCGTCGCCTTGCCGATCTCGGACCCAACGTCCTCGACCGCTGAGGCCTGGCCCCCTAGAGCGCATCTGCCGGGCGTACCAGGACGGTTCCCCAGAGCATCGAGCGATCGTCTGCAGCCCGATTCGCGGCCGAGTCGGCATCGGCCTCACCGAAGCTTCGAAGCACGGTGATCGCCTCGGGCGACGCAGCACGTTTGACCGCCGCAAACAGGCGCTCGCGATACAAGCCATCGACTCCGTCGAGAATGTTGGACAGCGTGAACCCGTCGAAGCTGCCCGGGGCCTGGCTCTCCAGAAACGAGGCTGCGTCGGCGTGAACCAATTGGATCCGGCTGGCTTCGGGAGGCGGCGGCTCCCGATCGAGCTCTCCGAGAAGTAAGGAGCGGGCGAATCGGTTGGTAGCGTTCGGATGAGTCGCGAAACAGCGCTCCATCCGGCCGCGCATCACCTGGCCGAGTCGCTTCGGAAGGAAGTCGAGGAATCGTGGCGAATAGACCGAGCGAAGTGCGGTAATCGAGAAGAGTCCGTCGAGCGCCGCCCTGAACCGCCAGGTATTCAGCTCGCGGTTCCACGTTTGCATCTGACGATCCGGATCGTCGAGATCGAGAAAGGCCCGAACCTTCGAAGGCCACCAACCGGCGAGCGGTGCAAAGAAGCGCATGAAGTCCATCACGCGCTCGGCCCGGCCGCGAAATCCTGGATCCCCTTCGATTCGGCGCGCTGCATACTCGAGTTGCACCGGATTGATGTCGACGGCGACGACCTCGTGATGAGGCGCCAGTCGCATGGCCGTGCACCCGGCCGAGGCGATGCAAAGCACGCGGCTGCCTGGGGCGAAGACGTCGAGCTCGACTGCGGTGTCCTCGTACATCCTGCCGAACAACACCTGTCGAGGACCGACACGCGCGTCGAGGCGGCCCCGCTCCCAGATCGTTACCGCGGTGCTCATGGCGCCGATCCAGCCGGTACGCTCGCAGCCACCCAGGCGAGAACGAGAAACGCGAAGTTCTTCACCAGCATTCCACGCGGGTCGTGGATCAGGTGCCGTGACCAGATCAAGCCGTTGGCGTTCAACGTAACGAGGAGAAGCGTTTGCACGAGTGCGCAGAGAAACGGCTCGAAGCCGGTCAATACCCAGATCCCAATCGTCACCTCTACGGCTCCCAGCGCGAGGAGGAACGGGACACCGAATCGCTCTCCGTAGCGAGGCACTGCTCTCACCACCTCGAACTCCCGAGGCTCGCCCCGCAGCAACTTGCACCAAAGGCCCTCGTAGAGCCAGACACCGGCGACCGCGATTCGAATCAGCCAGTAGGGTGGCATGAGCTCGGGCATCGACTTTCCTCTACGAGCTCGCGGCCCGTCTGCGCATCGAACGCAGCAAGAACCGGTGGAACATGTGGCAGACGAAGCTCTCGATCGGCCTCCAAAACCACCGTGGCCACTTCCGGCTCGTGTAGTTGGTTTCGATGCTGACCTCGGTGCCGCCCGGAACTTCGCGCAGACGGTAGCGACCTCCGGAGAGGCGCAGCGAGCCGCCGACCGCTAGCGCCTGCTCAGCAATCTCGAACTCGTAGAGCTCGGGCTCCTCGATCCGAGTCGCACGCTTTACGAGATGCCCGCCTTCGTACAGGCACAGCGCCTCGCCGCCAACGCTGGACTTGTCGCCCTCGGTCCGAATGGGGACGGGAAGAAGAAGTCGAAGAAGGATCGGTGGCCGGGTGTCGACTTCCTCGTAGAACATCAGGGCGCGCCAGGCGCGGGTCGGCGTCGCATCGAAGGTCATGCTCGTCGTGACCTTGGTGCTCGTCGTGGTGGTGGCGGCTCGATCTCGCTTGCCAAGCCCTTCGGGAGGGAGCAGATCCGTGTCCAAAGGCATTGACGGTGGGCTTATCCCACGGGCGGCCACTCGACAAGCTGACGTTGCGGAAGGTCAGCGCTCCCAGACGATGCGCTTGCCGGCCGCGTACCAGCCCTCGCTCATCGGTCCATAGTTGTCTTCGATCGTACTGCGTTTGATTTTCATTGTCGGCGTCAGGAAGCCGTTCTCGATCGCCCACGGGTCTTTGACCACCACCAGAAACTGAAGGCGCTCGAACGCCTCTACCTCGCGGTTCACGCGATCGAGCAGCGTGTTCAACTCGCCTTCAAATCGCGACCGCTCCGCCGGGTCTTCGAGCTTCGGCCGAAGCTCTTCCGCGGGCAGGATGAGAGCGTACGGCTGAGGGTTTCCGGACCCGGTCACACAGCAGAGCTCGACCTCTGGGTGATTGTTCAATAGGTTTTCGATTGGCGCCGGGGCAACGTACTTGCCCTTGCTGGTCTTGAAGAGCTCCTTGACCCGGCCGGTGATCTTCAGCCGACCCTGCTCGTCGCGCTCGCCGCGGTCACCGGTTTTGAAGTAGCCGTCCTCGGTGAAGCACTCGGCCGTCATCTCCGGCTGCTTGAAGTAACCCATCATGCATCCGGGCGACTTGATGAGGATTTCCCCTTCGTCGCTGATCTTCACGTCGACGCCAGGCATGGGGCTTCCCACATAGCCGACCCGGGCCCCGCCCGGCATCGTGGCATGCGAATATGCGAAATCCTCGCTCATTCCGTACCCTTCCAGCAGCTCGAGGCCGAGGTCTCGGTACCATTGGATCAGGTCGGGCGGGATCGGTGCCGAGCCGCTTGCCGCGAGCCGGACGTTCTGAAGACCAAGCCCGGTCAGGATCTTCTTCTTCACGACCCGGTTGAGCAGCGGGATTCGAATTAGCCGTGCCAGTTTCTCTGGCGGCATCTTCTGAAAGACACCGAGCTGGAACTTCAGCCAGAGGCGCGGCACCGAAACGAAGATCGTCGGCTGCGCCCGGTTGAGGTCGGCCACGAAGGTGTCGAGTGACTCTGCGAAGAAAAGCTGCATGCCGCTACGAAGGCCCTGCGTCTCGACGCAGAACCGCTCGAAGACGTGCGCCAGTGGCAGATAGGACAGCATTCGGTCGTCCGGTGTCGCATGGAAGATCTCCTCGGCGCCTTCGACCGACCTCGCGATCGCCTCGAAGCTATGCATCACGCCCTTCGGTCGTCCGGTGCTGCCCGAGGTGTATACGATGATCGCGGGCTCCTCGGGCTTTCGGCGTGGCGTCCCCTGAAGCGGTTCGGTCTTCGCGACGATCGAATCCCAGGTCTCGTAGTCGTTCGGTGGCGCAAGCGGGAACGAGATACACGGCATGTCGTTCGGGATGCCCTTCTTGATCTCACTCCAGCCATCGAGCTTACCAACGAAGAGGAGCTTCGACTCGCTGTGATCGAGGATGTACTCGATCGTATCTGCGTTTAGGGTCGGATAGAGCGCCACACTCACGTGACCGGCCATCCAGATTGCGAGGTCTGCCAATATGAAGTGCGCGCAGTTCTTGGAGATGAGGCCGATCTGGCTACCGGGCTCCAGGCCGAGCGTCTTCAAGTGTGCCGCCATGCGCCGGACCTGATCCATCCCTTGAGCCCAGGTGTAGGTTTCGACTTTGCCTTCGCCGATTGGCTGCGTCATCCAGACGCGATCCGGCATCGTCTTTTCCCAGTGGTATGCGTCATCCAATGTGAGTCGAAGCTCGGCCATCCATCACTCCTCGTATCCTGCGTATCGAAGGTGGGCAGCATACACCGTCCACCGCCGTTCGGGGGTCGATTCCGGGCAAAAAGTTCGAGAAAGCATCGCGTGAACCCATGTGATTCCTCGGCTACCATCGGCGCCATGTTGAATTTCTCCGGGCGCGAGGCGCTCGTCACCGGTGGCACAGGCGCGCTCGGCAGGGCGGTCGTCGCGCGACTGCTCGAGGCCGGGGCCACGGTCCACGTTCCGGTCTACGTTCCCGACGAGCTCGAGGGGTTCGTGGAGCGCGACCACGATAGGGTTCGCTTGCACGAAGGCCTGGACCTGGGGGTCGAAACGGACGTCGCCCGGCTCTACACGGAAACCCCTTCGCTCTATGCAAGCATCCACGTCGCCGGCGGTTTCGACATGGGGCCGATCGAGGCGACCTCCGTCGAGACCTGGAACCACCTGCTCCGAATGAACGCAACGACGAGCTTTCTCTGCTGTCGTCAGACCGTTCGAATCCTCGGTGGCCGAGAAGGCCGGATCGTCAACGTGGCGGCGCGGCCGGCGTTGATTCCCACTGCGCAAATGAGTGCATACGCCGCGTCGAAGGCCGCCGTTGCCGCTCTCACGATTTCGCTCGCCGAAGAGCTCGCGGACCGGGCCATCTGGGTGAACGCCGTCGTGCCGAGCATCATCGACACGCCGGCGAACCGTGCCGCCATGCCGGACGCGGGGCATGCCGCCTGGCCCAAGCCCGACGAGATCGCGGAGACAATCGCTTTCCTCGCATCGCCGCAGAACCTCGTTACACGCGGTGCGCTCGTTCCTGTATACGGTCGCAGCTAAGTGGTTTAGGGTCGTCGGATGAAGTACGCGCAACTCGGCACGACCGGCGTCACGGTCTCCCGCATCTGCCTCGGGTGCATGAGTTATGGCACGCCCGAGTGGCGTCCCTGGGTACACGACGCGGAGGCGTCGGCGCCGTTCTTCAAGCGAGCGGTCGAGGCGGGCATCAACTTCTTCGACACGGCTGACATGTACTCGCTCGGCGTAAGCGAAGAGGTCACCGGCCGCTGGCTCCGCGAATACGGCAATCTCGACGAGATCGTGCTTGCCACGAAGGTCTTCTTTCCGATGAGCGAGCGCCCCAACATGGGCGGTCTATCGCGCAAGCACATCCAGCAGGCCTGCGAGGACAGCCTCCGCAGGCTCGGCGTCGACACGATCGACCTCTATCAGATTCATCGCCTCGATCCGCAGACACCGATGGAAGAGATGCTCGCCGCCCTCGATCACCTCGTGACTCAAGGCAAGGTCCGCTACATCGGCGCGAGCTCGATGTATGCCTGGCAGTTTCAGAGGCTTCTCTCGATCTCGGAGCGTAACGGCTGGGCGCGCTTCGTTTCCATGCAAAACCACTACAACCTCGTCTATCGCGAGGAGGAGCGGGAGATGATGCCGCTCTGCCAGGATGCCGGCGTGGCCGTGATTCCATGGTCGCCGCTCGCGCGCGGGATGTTGGCCGGTACCAGGAGTAAGCTAGGGGACAGCTCGACGAGTCGCTCGTCGAGCGACGGTCTCGATCAGATCCTGTATGACCAGCCGTCCGACTGGGACGTCGTCGAGGCCGTGAAGAGC
>CBDUCC010000247.1:0-6063 GCA_965365555.1 uncultured Myxococcales bacterium
CTTCTTCGCCTGGATCACCGCCGCCGACTCGAGCGGGGAGGTCGGCTTCTACGCACGCTTCGAGCAGGACTATCAGGCGCTCTTTCGCGAGCTCGGCCCGCCCGCCTGGGCATCCGACCCCGCCGAGCTCTTCGCGCTCTTCTTTCAGATTCGGCGCGCCTTTCATTTCGTGTTCCATCGCATCCTCGGAACCTCGCGCGCTGCCGCGATGCTCCGGGTGGCGGTTTGGGAGTCGCTCTTCACGCATGACCCCTGGCGCTACCTCGGCCATCTGCGGGGTCGGATGCATGAGGGAAGCACGCTGATTCTCGGACCGACCGGCACCGGCAAGGAGCTCGTCGCCAGCGCCATTGGTCTTTCCTCGTTCATTCCCTTCGACTCGTCTCGCCGTCGGTTCTCCCGAAGCTTTCGAACCGCGTTTCACCCGCTGCACCTCGCCGCACTGTCCAAAGAGCTCATCGAGTCGGAGCTGTTCGGCCACAAGAAGGGTGCCTTCACCGGAGCGGTTGCCGATCGCATGGGGCACCTCGAGGGTCGCTCAGCGAGCGAAACGATCTTCCTCGACGAGATCGGCGAGCTCCACGCGGAGGTCCAGGTCAAGCTCCTCCGGGTCCTGGAGTCGCGGAGCTTCCACCGTCTCGGCGACTCCGAGGAGCGCCATTTCGGTGGAAAAGTCGTCGCCGCGACGCACCGCGACCTCGCGAGCGCCATGGCGTCTGGACGCTTTCGCGAGGACCTCTACTACCGACTCTGCTCTGACGTGATTCACACACCGTCGCTCTGGGAGCAGATCGCCGAAGACGACCAACAGCTCGGCTATCTCGTGCGAGCGCTCGTTCGACGAACCCTCGGCGATCATGACGAGAGCAGTTTCACGGAGGTGATGGACGGAATCGACCGCAGCCTAGGGCCCGACTACCGGTGGCCCGGCAACATGCGGGAGCTGGACCAGTGCGTCCGCAACCTGCTGATTCACGGCCGCTACCTGCCACCGACTCAGCCAGAGCCTGCGCACGAGCTCCATCGGCTGTTCGACGCGATGGAGGCCGCCTCTGCGGATCTCGACACCGTGGTCGAGACCTACACGCGCTGGGCGTATGCTCGACACGGAAGCTACACTGGCGCCGGCGAGGCACTCGGTATCGACCGCCGCACCGTGGCGAAACACGCAGGCGAGCCGGACGGCGGCTGACAGCGACCGATCATCGGACCGATCTTTCTCGCAGATCCCCGGCAACATCGAGTATCAAGGACTCGGATCGTGTCCACTTCGGCCACAACGGTACGACTCTTCACGCCCACCGGCTGGGTCATCGGTACGCTCCATCCCCCCGAGGGCATCGGCCTGTTGCCCTTCCTCAACGGCGACGACTCGTTTTACCGCATGACGAACGTGAGCCTTCCCGAGCAGCCTCAGACCATTCCCTTCCTCGCGCTCCAGCGAAAGGCGGTCTTCGTCGTCGTACCTGGCGAGGACACGCTGCTCGGAATCCACGACGACCGCCGCCAGGTGCGCCACGAGGTGGCCTGCTTGTTCGACGGGGGCTTGGTGATGGGCTCGCTGCCTCTGCCCAAAGGCGTCCGCGTGTCCGACGAGCTGATGCGGTCGAAGGAATTCTTCGCGATCGAAGATTGCACGCTCGGGATCGATGCGTCACCCGACCCCATCATGGAAGCCGAAGAGCTTGTGTTCGTCCACGCAGCGGAGATGTTCGGCGTCGCGGAGCTCGATCCCGAATGATCGTCCGACGGGGGACCGGATTTCGCCGTGGCCTGCGGCAGTTCATCTTGCGCAACTGGGGCCTGATCGTCCTCGTATTGCTGACGGTCCAAGCCGTCGTCATCGTCCAGCACTACACCAACGTTCTTCAAACCGATGTGTTCTCGGCGACCGCGGTGGGTCTGCTCGCGACCGTCGTCGGCATTTTCATCGTGTTTCGTTTCAACGAGGCGTATCAACGTTGGTGGGAGGCTCGGATTCTTTGGGGCGGTCTCGTCAACGAGAGCCGCAATTTCGCACGCGAAGTGGCGACCTTTCTCACTCCGGCGCGCGTTCCGCGCATCCGCTCTGACGAGGAGGCCTACGAGATCCATCGTGCCCTGATCTATCGACACTTGGCCTATTGCAACGCGCTGCGTTTGTCCCTTCGACAAGAGGATAGCTGGGAGGAGCTTGCTCCCTTCCTGAGCCCGGAGGAGCTCGGCGAGCTCCAGCACTATGCGAACAAGCCGACACACCTGAGCTTCACGCAAGGCAAGGCACTCGAGGCCCTGCTGGAGCCCGACGTGGCGCAGTCCATTCTGCTGGGGCAACTCGACGGGACGATGAACCGCCTGCTGAACATCCAAGGCGGGTGCGAGCGCATCAAGAACACGGCGTTTCCCGATGAGGTTCGCTTCATCTCCAAAGCCATGGTTTGGCTCAGCGGTGTAGCGATACCGGTCGCGTTTCTGACCACGAACACCGAGCTTCATGTTCTCGAGGTCGTCGCCGTTCTCGTCATCGCGTTGAGCTTCATGGTCGTCGAACAGCTCGGCGCATCGCTGAAGAACCCGTTCGAGAACCAGGACAACGACACGCCGATGACGTCCCTATGCCGAACGATCGAGATCGACCTCCGGCAGCAGCTCGGAGAGACCGACCTGCCGCCTCCGATAGAGCCCGTCGACGGCGTCCTGATGTAGCGGTCCGGTCGGCTCAGGCGCCGAGGGCGGCCCGCATCACGGCAAGCGGCGGCTCTCGGCCGGTCCACATTTCGAACGCGATCGCACCCTGATGCAGCAGCATCCCGAGACCCGGGACGGTTCGAAGACCGCACTCGTCTGCGCGTGCCAGGACCGCTGTGCGCAGCGGGTCGTACACCATGTCGACGACGGCCGCGTCGCCGGGCAGCCGGTCGAGAGGCAGGCTCTGCGCGAACGCCTCCGCCTCAGGGTTCGAGCCGAGGGTCGCGCTCGTCGCTTGCACGAGAAGCTGAGTCCCGGCGAAGCGATCGATGGCGCGATCGAGCGGAGCTGCCTCGAGCCCGCAATCAACCCGATCGCGAAGTGATGCCACCAGTGTTTCCGCCTGCTCCGGGCGCCGCGAGAGCACCGTGATCTCGTCGGCCCCTGCGTCGGCGAGCCCCACGACAGCCGCACGGGCGGCGCCCCCTGCGCCGACGATCGCGATGCGCGTCGAGGGGACGGTCACACCGGCTTCGAGGAGCGAACGAACGAAACCCTCCGCGTCGGTGTTGTGGCCGACGTAGCGCTCTCCGCGCCGAACGACCGTGTTCACCGCACCGATCGCCCGCGCGTTGGGGGCAATCTCGTCCAACAGGCCCATCACCGTCTCCTTGTGGGGCACGGTGAGGTTGTAACCGTCGATCCCGGACTCGTGCTGCTCTCGGACCGCCTGCGCGAAACCTGCCGGCTCCACCGCAAAGCGTTCGTAACGAAGCTCGATACCGAGCGCCTTCGCGGCGGCCTCGTGCATCTGCGGCGACTTCGAGTGTGCGACCGGCCAGCCGAAGATCCCCAGTCGAATCGGCTCAGTCATCGCTCTCGACCGTGGCGGGGAGCTCGCCGTCGAAGACTCGTATCCTCAGGCGATCACCGGCACGGACCTCGGTCACGCTTCGAACGGCGCGTCCCGATTTCTCGGCCAGCGCAATCGCGTAGCCCCGTTCGAGGACGCGCAGAGGCGAAAGCGCGTCCAAGTGCGTCGTCAGCTCCGCGAAGGCCGCGCGCGGCTCCCTGATCATGGGCCGGGCTCGACCGTGCAGTGTGGCGCGAAGCCCGATCAGACGCTGTCGCTGCGTCTGAAGGGGTTGTCTGCCGGCGTCGCGGAGGCGATTCGCGGCCCGGGCGAGCTCCTCCCGGTCGCGGCGGAGCACCGAACGGGGGTCGACACGCATGAGTCGCTGCTGCAGCTCGGCGTGGCCCGCGCGACGCTGACGGAGGCCGTCCCGAATGCCCTGAGTCAGCTCTGCTTCGAGCTGGTCGAGTTCCCTACGGATCGGTGCGATGACCCGGCGAGCACCGTAAAGCGGGCGGAGTGCGCGCTCCAGTACCAAGCGGAGGCCGCCGAGCAGGTTGTCGAATGCCTGGGTCAGCCGACGTTCGAGTGAGCGGACCTCGCGTAGCAGGGACGCCCGTGCCGGCACGACGATCTCGGCCGCGTTCGACGGGGTGGCCGCTCGGACGTCTGCGACCAGGTCCGCGATCGTGATGTCCACCTCGTGACCGACGCCACTGACCACCGGCACGCGAGATGCCGCGATCGCACGCGCCACCCCTTCATCGTTGAACGCCCAGAGATCCTCGGCCGAGCCGCCGCCCCGCGACACGATCACGACATCGAGCTCTTCGACTCGCTGGACGAGCTCGAGTGCGGCGACGATGCTGGCCGGTGCAGTCTCTCCCTGGACACGACAATCCGCGACGAGAATTCGGACTGGGCAGCGTTCGGCGGCCACACGCATGATGTCGTGCAACGCCGCCCCCGACTTGCTCGTGACGACTCCGACCACCCGTGGCAAGCCTGGTAGCTCCCGCTTCCGACTCGCGTCGAGAAGCCCCTCGCGTTCGAGCTTCGCCTTGAGCTTCCTGAACTGAGCTGCGAGGTCTCCTTCGCCCGCCCGTTTCGCGGACCTCGCGATGAGCTGAAACTGACCTCGCGCCTGATAGAGCGAGAGCGTGCCCCGAAATCGCACCCGGGCCCCGTCCTCGAGAGGGGCCTTGCTTCGCCCCACGTCCGAACGGAACATGACCCCTCGGAGTTGCGCAGGCTCCTCTTCGTCGTTCAGGGAGAAGTAGACGTGGCCTTGCTGAGAACGCCGTACGTCGGAGAGCTCGCCTTCGATGAGCACGCTCCCCCAGTGGTCTTCGAGAGTCGCCCGAACCGCACGGTTGACTTCACTGACGCGGAATACACGTTCTTCACCATCGTGATCGTGCTTTTCGAGGCGCTCGAAGAGCGGCATCTCCGCCATGCGCAGAACCTAGCCGCAATCCACAGCTCGAAAAAGGGCTCGCGCTGCTTTTTGTCCGAGGTCCCCCGATGAGCATTGCCGTCATCGGAGCGGGATCGAACCTTGGCGGGCGAGAGGCGGCGATTCGCGGGGCCGGAGCGCTTCTCGATGCACGAAGCGATGTCGTCGTACTCGCGATGTCCCCGCTCTACGAAACCCCGCCGCTCGGTCCGCCACAGGACGACTACCTCAATGCTGCCTTTCGGGTCGAGACCACATGCACGCCGCCCGAGTTGCTCCGGGTGCTTCTTGGCACCGAGCGTCGACTCGGTCGCAAGCGAAGCGCGGATCGGCGCTGGGGTCCGCGGAGCATCGACCTCGATCTACTCTGGGATTCGCGTGGTCCCCATCGTTCCGCCGGGCTCGAGGTCCCACATGCCGAGCTCGAGCGCCGAGCGTTTGCGCTCGCACCGCTGCTCGATGTCGCACCGGAGCTCGGTCGGCACTACGCAGGGTGGCTCGACGAAGCAGGCGGCCGGCCGCCGCTCTGGTCCCGTGCCGCGCTGGTTCGACAGAGCGCCCTGCAAGACGGTTTGGAGCGCATCGTCGAGGCGGATTGTTGGACCGACGCCTGCGCCCTTGCCGCGACGTTCGACCTGCCGCACGGCCGTCCTTGGTCGACTCGCCAGCTACGCCTGGCGCCCGCGCCGGAGCGATTTGCCGACGCGCTCCAAGACCTGCTTCGCGGCGGCTTCGAAGTCCATCGCGCGACCATCAGTCACTGTTCGCAATCCCAGTGGACGGTCGAGTTTCACGGGGTCCATCGGGGTTTCGCGATCGAGGCCGATGTGCGACTTCGGACTACGTCCTCCGATACCCGCGAATGCCGCGTAGAGCTCCGGACGACGCCCCGGAAGTGACGCCGAACGATTTCTAGCTGAAACGTTTGTTGCTTCACGAATGGCTGGCTACTCTGGAGTTGGGGGTTTTAGACAACGAATCATGGCAGACGCACGCAAGGACAGGCGCACGCTGCTTTCGCTGAAGATCCGGTACAAGAGCGCCACGCTCGAGGACTTCATCGAACGCTACAGCATGGACATCTCCG
>CBDUCC010000248.1:0-6059 GCA_965365555.1 uncultured Myxococcales bacterium
CGGAGCCTCGTCGGTACCGGCGAAAAGCGAGCCAATCATGACGCTGTCCGCGCCCGCCGCGATCGCCTTCACCGCATCGCCCGAGTACTTCACCCCGCCGTCAGCGATGATCGGAACACCGTGCTCTCGACCGACCCGCGCGCAGTCCATCACGGCCGTGACCTGGGGGACGCCAATGCCCGCTACGATGCGCGTGGTGCAAATCGAGCCCGGGCCCATGCCGACTTTCACCGCGTCCGCACCGGCATCGATCAGGGCTTTCGTTCCCTCGGCCGTAGCGACGTTGCCGGCTACGATCTGAACCCCGGAAAACGCGTCCTTGGTCTCCCGAACGGCGTCGATCACACCCTTCGTGTGACCGTGTGCGGTATCGATGACCAGCACGTCCACGCCCGCCTGGACCAATGCCTCTGTCCGCTTGAGGCGGTCCGGCCCGAGACCGAGCGCCGCGCCGACGCAGAGCCGGCCGAGCGAGTCCTTGATGGCGTCGGGGTACCGGTCTGCCTGCATCAAGTCCTTGATGGTGATCAGTCCGACGAGCTCCCCGCCCTCCCCGACGACGAGGAGCTTCTCGATGCGGTGCTTGTGCAGAAGCTCGCGGGCCTTTGCCTGCTCGACCCCAGGAGGCACGGTGACCAGCTCCTTGGTCATCAGCTGCGCAACCTTCTGGTTCAGATTCTGCTCGAAGCGAACGTCCCGGCTCGTGAGGATACCGACCGGCCGCTCCCCTTCGACCACCGGCAAACCGGAGATCTCGTGCCGACGCATGAGCTCCAGTGCGTCGTGAAGCGACTCGCCCGGGCCGACCGTCACCGGGTCGACGATCATGCCCGTTTCGGCCCGTTTGACCTTCGTAACCTCGAGCGCCTGATGCGCGGGGCTCATGTTCTTGTGGAGGATGACGATGCCGCCCTCGCGCGCCCTCGTGCTGGAGGTCCGCCACTCAGTGACGGTGTCCATTGCGCTCGAAACGAATGGAATCCGGAGCTCAAGCTCACGCGTAAAGCGGGTCGAAACGTCCGCATTGGCGGGCAGGAAATCCGCGTACCCCGGCTGGAGCAACACGTCGTCGAAGGTGAGCGCTTCCCGCAGGATGCTATCTGTCACCGGAACCTCCCAAGAACCTGAAAAATTGGCGGCGAGTATAGCGCCCCGGTGACGGCACGCTAGTAGGCTCGGGGGACCTTCCGAATATCCACCTGATCGAGGGCGAACCGAATCAGGGCGCTCCGGCTGATCCTTCGATGACCGCGCTTCTTCAGCTTCGCCACCATCTCGTCGAGCTGGGCGAGATCTTCCTTGTAAAGGGAGATACAAATCACGTCGTAGTGGTCTGGTTTCTTCTTCGCCGTCTTCTTCTTCGGGCGTGCACGCTTGGCGCCGCTCCCACCATAGAAGCTATCGCGCAAGACAGCGCTGACCTCGTCTTCTTCGAGAACCTGATTTACTCCCATTCCATCCCGCTTCTTCATGTGCCCCCCTAAGACGCCGCCGTGAGAACCGCCCGGACCGGTACCCTCGTACTGCTCGCCGCAACGGCGGTAACCCTCTGCACCAAACGCATGTAGTCCTCGGCGCCGTGGCTTTTCGGCGCGTACTCGAAGATCGTCTGCTTCGCGCTGGGTGCCTCGCGAAGCTTCGTATTGATCCGAATGGGATCGTAGCAACGTCCCTCGAAGTGGTTTCGGAGGGTCAGAATCGAGTCCCGCGAGATTCGGTTGCGCACGTCGAAGAACGTCGGCAATACGCCGAGCAACTGAACATCGTGCTGAAGAAGCTCGCGCACGTTTCGGATGGTCCGAAGAACCTGCTTCACGCCTACGAGCGAGAGATAGTCGCAGGCTACCGGGACGACCACGCTGTCAGCGTAAACCATCGCGTTCTGGTTCATCAGCGAGAGAGCAGGAGCACAGTCGATGACGACCGTATCGTACTCGCGGCAGGCGTCGCCGAGTCGCTCACGCATGATGCGATCCCGGTTCGGTCGCTCGGCGAGGTAGAGCTCGGCCGCGGCGAGTGTCTCGTTCGAGGTCAACACGTCGAGCCCCTCACGGACCGGCACCGCAACCTCGGACGCTTTCGCCCCGTTGACTAGGACGTGATAGAGCGAGCGCTGTCCGGCGATCCCAAGCGACGCGCCGACGTTCCCCTGTCCGTCGGCATCGATGAGAAGCACGCGCCGACCCGCCTCCGCAAGTCCTGCGGCCAGGTTGATTGACGTGGTCGTCTTCCCGGTTCCACCTTTGTGATTGAACACGGCGATACGCTTCGGCGCTGCTCGGACGAGACCGACCTGACTGCTGCGCTGTTGTCCGCGCTCCCTGCACGCGGTCGAGCAGAAATACTGACGACTCCCGTCGCCGACGCTCATCTGATACGGAAACTCGATCTCAAAGGAGAGCCCACAGGTATCGCAGGCATGCACGCCGTCGGCCCCGAGCAGCAGACGCTGCTGGCAACCGGTCGAACAGACGTAAACGTACTGGCCGTTCTCTTCGCGTACCTGGTAGCGAAAACGAACCTCGAAGGTTTGCTCGCACACGTGACAATTGGACTGCATTCACCACTCCCCGAGTTATCGAAGTACTTCCTGAAGTGGTTGAACCAGAACGGTTCGCGGAGGTCAAAAAAACGAGAGCTATTTTTCGAGCTCAGACGTCGAGCTCGACCGCTTCTGCACGCGGGGCCTGCTCCATGATGAACGAGAAGCGGGCCGCAGGATCCTTACCCATGAGATCGCTGAATACGCGGTCCGCCTCGAGCTCGCCCTCCACCGTCACGCGAAGCGCGCGCCGTCGTGTCTTGTCGAGCGTCGTCTCCTTGAGCTCTTCCGCGGTCATCTCTCCGAGGCCCTTGAAGCGGCTGATCTCGACCTTGGCGTTCTTCGGCGCTTCGGCGATGATTCGATCACGTTCCGCGTCGTCGAGCGCCCAGCGAACTTCCTTCCCGATGTCGAGCCGGTAGAGCGGCGGCTGCGCAAGGTAGATGTGCCCTGCTTTGATGAGCTGAGGCAACAGTCGGTAGAAGAACGTGAGCAGTAGCGTCGCGATGTGGTGCCCGTCACTGTCCGCGTCCATCAGGAGAAACACACGGCCATAGCGAAGCTTGCTGATGTCGAAGTCTTTTCCGATGCCACATCCAAGCGCGCTCACGATGTCTTGGAGCTCGCGGTTCCCGAGGATCTGTGCTTGGGAAGCACGCTCGGCATTCAGCACCTTACCGCGCAGAGGCAAGATCGCCTGAGTCTTCCGGTCGCGCCCTTGTTTCGCGTTTCCGCCGGCACTGTCGCCCTCGACCAAGAAGAGCTCGCTGTCGTGTGGATTCGTGCTGGAACAGTCGGCGAGCTTGCCCGGGAGATTCAACCTGTGGCTGATCGCAGTCTTGCGGGAGACCTGTTGACTTGCCGCACGACTCGCTGCCCTTGCACGCGCTGAGATGATGACGCGGGTGATGATCGACTCGGCGGAAGTCTTGTTATTGAGCAACCATTGCTCGAAGCCGGTGCGAACGACCGTCTCGATTTGCGCGGTGACTTCCGGGTTGTTGAGCCGATCCTTGGTCTGTCCTTGGAACTGCGGCTCTTCGACGTACGCACTCACGATCGCGACGAGCCCCTCGCGTATGTCCTCTGCGCTGATCTTCACGCCCTTCGGCGTGAGCTTCTGCGTCTCCATGTGGCTGCGGATCGCCTTCGAGAGGCCCTGCTTGAAGCCGTTCTCGTGCGTTCCACCCGAGCCGGTGGGGATCCCGTTCGCATACGAGCGAATCACCTCTTCGGTGGATTCGGTCCAGCGGAGCGCCACCTCGAAACGGGGGTCATCCCCGTGCTCCAGCGTAAACGGCTCCTTGTGAACGGAAGGCTTGCCCTTTTCGGTCACCAGCTTGTCGAGGAAGTCGACGATGCCGCCCGGGTGCTCGAAGTCCTTCTTCTCACCCGTCTTCTCATCCAGGAAGACAATCTTCAAACCACGGTGCAGATATGTCTTTGCTTCGAGTCGTTCTGCCACGCGGGACGCATCGAAGGCGGCTCGCTTCCCGAAGATCTCGGTGTCCGGACGGAAGTGAATCGAGGTTCCTCGCTTGCTGGTCTTGCGGCCAGACTTGAGCTTTCCCTTGGCGCCGCCACGCTGATACGACTGGGAGTAGGTCTTGCCGCCGCGCCAAACGGTGGCGGTCATGTCCGACGAGAGCGCGTTGACGACCGAGGACCCTACCCCATGAAGCCCACCGGCGACTTGGTAGCTCTTCCCCTCAAACTTACCGCCCGCATGAAGGGTGGTGAGAATCAGTTCCAGTGCCGACTTCTTGAACTTCGGGTGCGTGTCCACCGGGATTCCGCGCCCATTGTCCGTGACGGTCGCGCCACGATGGTCGGCGTCAAGCGCTACCTCGATGCGGCTGGCGTGCCCGTTGATTGCCTCGTCGACGGAGTTGTCGACGATCTCCCAAAGAAGGTGGTGATAGCCGTGCGCATCCGTGCCCCCGATGTACATCGCTGGCCGCTTACGAACCGGCTCCAGGCCTTCAAGGACGTCGATGTCTTTCGCGGTATACGCCACTACTCCTCCGGGAACATCGGAATCTCGGGTTCTTGGTAGACTTCGGCCTCGATGGCGCCCCGGGTGAAGAGCTGAAAGCCCTTGCCGCCGCGTGAAACGACGTCGTACTTGCGAAGCGTCACTCGGTACTCGCTGCCGCCCTCTCGTTTGGCGATGAGCACGTCATCCTCGTACGCGAGAACTCTGGCGCCCACTACGTAGTCGTCCTTGGCGAGCTTGATCAGCATGACGCCACGCCCGGCGCCGGACAGAAGGGACACATCATCGGCCTCGCAGACGAGCGCGCGACGTTGCTTCGTGATGCAGGCGACGCACTCCTCGGCGAAGACCGGGGCCACGTAGATCACTTCATCGCCCTGCTTGGGCCGGGTGAATTTTCGCCCTGCACGGGTGGACGGCTCGCGGTGGGTTCGCAGGGAAAAGCGAAGCGCTAGACCGCCTCGTGTCACGGCAATCGCGTACGGCTCCTCGGGGTCCTCGGCGTTCTCATCGAGCGGCGGCACTTCGAGGAAGCGCGAGTCGAAGCCCATCGCCCCCACGATGCGCTCGCCATCGGTCATCTTGAACATCGTCTGAAGTGGTGTGCCGTGGCCCGTCGTGGCGGGGATGTCGACAATCCGGGTGACGTAGCAGACCCCGTGACTGCTGAAGAAGGCGACCGTGCTCTTCGTCGAGCCGGCCAAGACCGCCAGGACCCGATCGCCCTTTCGGACTCGTGTCGATGCTACATCCTTCACCCTCTGTTGACGCTTCACCCAGCCTTGCTCGGTGACGACGACCATGGCGTCCTCGTCGACGATGAACGCCTCCGCATCGAACTCCGGCTCGTCGAGCTTGGCAGTGATGCGAGTTCGGCGAGGGTCCGCGTAGGTCGAGGCGAGCTCCAGCAGCTCGGCGCGGATCAGCTTCCAACGGGCCGCTGGGCTCTTGAGCAAGCGCTTCACACGGCTGGCTTCCTTGAGTTTCTGCTCGAGCTCGCGCCGAATCTCGAGCATCTGTAGCTTTGCGAGCCGGTAGAGCTTCAGCTCGAGGATCGCATCCGCCTGGAGCTCGTCGAGTTTGAAACGCTTCATCAGCTTCGCTGCCGCGTCAGCCTTGCCCTCCGAGCGCCGGATGATGCGAATCGCTTCGTCGAGCGCATCGAAGATGATCACGAACCCTTCGAGGATGTGGATGCGCTTCAGCAGTTGATCGAGCTCGAACTCGAGCCGCTTCGTCACGACTTCCATCCTGAAGTCGAGGAAGTGCTGGAGAATCGCCTTGAGACCGATGCGCTGTGGAGCGGCAACCTCGGGGTTCTCGGTGGGGACCAGACAGGTGAGGTTGAACTGAACGTTGCTCTGCAGCGGCGTGTGCTTGTAGAGGTACGCCATGATGAGATTCGGGTCGGCGCCCTTCTTCATCTCACACACGACGCGGCACTCCTCGGTGCTCTCGTCACGGACGTCGATGAGGCCCGGGAGCCTCTTCGCGATGATCACCTCGGCGATCTTCTCGACG
>CBDUCC010000249.1:0-6032 GCA_965365555.1 uncultured Myxococcales bacterium
GCGAACCCGGGACGACCAGCGTTCGCACCCCGTCTGCTACCTTGCGTCCGCTGAAGACACCAGCAGCGAGCCGCAGATCGCTGATCCGCGAGTTGGTGCACGAGCCGATGAACACGACGTCGATCTTTTGTCCAAGCAGCGGCTGACCCGGCTCGAGTCCCATATACCCCATGGCCTTCTCGAAGGCGGCCTTCTGTGAGCCGTCGCCGAACGAGTCGGGTGTCGGGGTCTGCTGGCTGATCAGCATGCCCATCCCCGGATTCGTGCCGTAGGTGATCATCGGCTCGAGCTTGTTCGCGTCGATGACCACGGTCTTGTCGTAGGCTGCACCCTCGTCGGTACGCAGTTGTCTCCAGCGCTCGACGGCGGCGTCCCAGTCGGCGCCCTTCGGTACGTAGTCGCGCCCTTCGAGGTACGCGAAGGTGGTCTCGTCCGGGGCGATCATGCCGGCCCGCGCTCCAGCCTCGATGCTCATGTTGCAGACCGTCATGCGGCCGTCCATGTCGAGACTTTCGATGGCCGATCCGGTGTACTCGATCACGTAGCCCGTGGCGCCGCCCGTGCCGATCTGTGCGCAAAGTGCGAGGATGATGTCCTTGGCCGTGACGCCAGGCATCAGCTGCCCCTCGACCCGAACCTCGAGTGTCTTCGGCTTCCGCTGCAAGAGACACTGCGTGGCGAGCACGTGCTCGACCTCGCTTGTGCCAATCCCAAACGCGAGCGCACCGAAGGCTCCATGAGTGGAGGTGTGGCTGTCGCCGCAGACGATGGTCTTGCCAGGTTGGGTGAATCCGCGCTCGGGACCGATGACGTGCACGATGCCGTTTCGGCTGTCGCCGAGCGCGTAGAGCTCGATTCCGAACTCCTTGCAGTTGTTCTCGAGCATGGCGAGCTGCGCTTTCGCCTGGTCGTCGATCACCCAGAGCGACTTCGGAAGCGTCGGTGTCGAGTGGTCCATGGTCGCGACGGTCTTGTCCGGTCTCCGCACGCCAATGCCTCGCTCTCGAAGCCCGGTGAAGGCCTGCGGGGAAGTGACCTCGTGGATCAGGTGAAGATCGATGTAGAGAACTGCCGGTCGGTCCGGCTCCTGCACGACAACGTGGTCGTCCCACACCTTCTGAAATAGCGTTTTTGCTTCCATGACTCTCTATGCAGCGCTTCCTGCTGCTTCGGTTTCTTGCTTAGCTTCTTTGATCGCGAGAATGCGGTTGATGGCCGCCAGGTAGGCCTTTGCGCTAGCGACGATGACGTCGGTGTGGGCGCCGTGGCCGTGGAATACGCGCGCACGTGAGTGTTCGTATTGCGGATTGATCTTGTCGGCCGGTGCTTCATCGTCGTCGGGTGCCACCCGGACGCTGACTTCGCCGAGTGCGTCGATACCCTCGGTGACCGAATTGACGGTGTACTCGAGCAGAGTCGCCGGCACGTTCACGATGGTCTGAATCGCTTTGTAGACCGCGTCCACCGGACCGGTGCCGACCTCAGCCGAGGTATGGGTCTCTCCGTCCGGTCCCGTGAGTCGAACCGTCGCTGTCGGCATACCAGTGCCACATCCGACCTGGATCTTCTCGAGTCGCCAGTATTCGGTCGGCTGATAGAGCTCGTCGCTCACGAGGGCGAGCAGGTCGGCGTCGGTGATGTGCTTCTTCTTGTCGGCGAGCTTCTTGAAGCGTGCGAAAGCCTTGTCGAGACCATCACCGCTGACGGGGTAGCCGAGCTCGTTGAGCCGATTGGCGAACGCATGCCGACCGGAGTGCTTGCCGAGGACGAGCTGGGTCTTTCCCGCGCCCACCGTCTCGGGGCGCATGATCTCGTAGGTTTCCTCGTGCTTGAGCATTCCGTCCTGGTGAATGCCAGCCTCGTGCGCAAAGGCGTTGGCCCCGACGATCGCCTTGTTCGGCTGGACGACCATGCCGGTGACCTTGCTGACGAGTCGGCTCGCGCGAGTGAGTTGCGTCGTGTCGATCTGGGTGCCGATCCCGTAGAGGTCCTGCCGCACGTAAAGTGCCATCACGACCTCTTCGAGCGAGGCGTTGCCGGCTCGTTCGCCGATCCCGTTGACCGCGACTTCCACCTGCCGGGCGCCGTTCTGGACGGCCGACAAGCTGTTGGCCACCGCCAGCCCGAGGTCGTTATGGCAGTGCACGCTGATCACGGCCCTCTCGATGCCGGGCACGTGCTCGCGAATCATTGCGATCCGCTCACCAAACTCGCCGGGGATCGTATAACCGACCGTGTCGGGGATGTTCAGCGTCGTGGCGCCTGCTTCGATGGCGGCTTGGAGCGCCTCGTACATGAAGTCCATCTCCGTCCGACCAGCGTCTTCCGGGCTGAACTCGACGTCCGCGGTGAAGGTCCGCGCGTAGGACACCATCTCCGTGATTTTGGCGAGGACCTCGGCCCGGCTCATTCGAAGCTTGTGCTCCCTGTGAATCGGTGAGGTTGCGAGAAAGGTGTGAATGCGACCGTGCTTGGCGGGTGCGATCGCCTCCGCGGCCTTGTCGATGTCGGACTTGTGCGCTCGGGCGAGACTGCAGATCGTGGGCGGCTCCGAGACGGGGCGTCCTTCGACGCCCGTGACACCCACGGCCTCCGCAATGCCCTTCACGGCGCGCAGGTCGTCGGGAGAAGCCGCGGCGAAGCCGGCTTCGATGATGTCGACACCCAGTCTCGATAGGGTCTTCGCCACCTCTAGCTTCTCCGACGAGGTCATCGTCGCGCCAGGGGATTGCTCTCCATCTCGGAGAGTCGTGTCGAAGATCCGTACGTGATCGGGTTGCATGACTCTTTCTCCCGACGCCGCGCGCGCGCGGCGCCTTGGCTATTCTCCCTGCTTGATCTCTACCGGGTCGACGAAGGGCATCATCGACCGAAGCTTCGCGCCGACCCGTTCGATCGGCTGTTCCTGCTCGGCGCGTCGGATTCGGTTGAACTCCGGACGGCCTTCCTTGTTCTCATCAATCCAGCGTTTGGCGAAGGTGCCGTCCTGGATCTCGGTGAGGACCTGCTTCATCGCCTTCTTGCTCTCTTCGCCGATGACCCGCGGACCGCTCACGTAGTCGCCCCATTCAGCGGTGTTCGACACCGAGTAGCGCATGTAGTTGAGGCCGCCGCGGTACATCAGGTCGACGATGAGCTTGAGCTCGTGGAGGCACTCGAAATACGCGAGCTCGGGCTGGTATCCCGCTTCGACGAGCGTCTCGAACCCGGCCTTCACCAGCTCCGATGCACCGCCGCAAAGGACCGCCTGCTCGCCAAAGAGATCCGTCTCGGTCTCTTCTTTGAAGGTGGTCGTCAGAACCCCAGCGCGTGCACAGCCGATTCCCGCCGCGTACGACATCGCAAGGGCATCGGCCTGGCCGGTGGCGTCCTGATGAACGGCGAGAAGTGCCGGCACTCCGCCTCCCTCTTGGTAGGTTTCGCGAACGCGGTGGCCTGGGCTCTTCGGCGCCACCATGGCGACGTCGACATCCTTGGGGGGTTCAATCGTGCTGTAGCGAATGTTGAACCCGTGCGCGAACATCAGCATGTTGCCGGCCTGGAGGTTCGGCGCGATGTGCTGCTCGTAGATCATCGGCTGCGCGGTGTCCGGCGCCAAAATCATGATCACATCCGCCTCTTTGGCGGCGTCCGCCACGGACTTGACGCTCAACCCAGCGGATTCGGCCGCGACCCTGCTCTTGCTGCCTTCCTGCAAGCCAACGCGGACGTCGACGCCGCTCTCCTTCAAATTCAGAGAGTGGGCATGGCCTTGTGAGCCGTAGCCGATGATCGCGACTTTCTTTCCTCGGATCAGCGAGAGGTCGGCGTCTTTTTCGTAGCGAATCTGGGTCATCTGTCTCTTCCTACTTCTACCAAAGGGTTATGCGGCGTCCGTGCGGGAGGCGGGCACCGTGGGGTGGGCGAGGTCGTGTTTCTCCACGCCGCGGGTCATCGCGACGGCGCCGGTCTGCACGAGCTCCAAAATGCCAAAGGGCCTGAGGACCGACACGAGGCCTTCCACCTTATCTCGGGGTCCGGTGATTTCGATGGTGATGCGGTCGGGCGACATGTCGATCGCGCGCGCTCGGAAGACCTCGCAGATTCGTAGGATTTCGTCCCGCTGCTCACGGTTGCAGTTGACTTTGATGAGGGCGAGGGTGCGCTCGATCGTCTGCTTGTGGGTGATGTCGTCGACCCACAGGACGTTGACCATTTTGTAGAGGTTCGCCTCGATTCGGCGTGCCTTGTCCGTGTCGGCCTCGCACACGATGGTCATTCGAGAGACACCAGGCTCGTGCGTGGCGCCGACGTTGAGTGAGTCGATGTTGTAGCTGCGACGACGAAAGAGCGACGCGACGCGGTTCAAAACGCCTGGTTTGTCTTCCACGAAGACGGCGAAAGTTCGTTTGACGGGCACGGCCATTATTCGTCCTCTCCCGTTTCGAAGATTGGGTTGTGTTGCGGACCGCTCGGGCTCGGCCGTTCGATCATGTCGTGCAGATTCGCGCCGGCGGGGACCATCGGATAGACCGCGTCTTCCTGCTCGACGCGGAAATCGATGACGACCGTGCCTTCCGTGGCTTCCGCGGTTCGCACCGCTTCCTCGACCTCCGAGCGCTGCTCCACACGAATGCCGGTCAGCCCATGTGCTTCGGCGATCATGACGAAGTCCGGGCTGAGCAGTGGCGTCGCGACGTAACGCCCACCGAAGAAGAACTGCTGCCACTGGCGGACCATGCCGAGGTAGCCGTTGTTGATGATCGCTACGTTGACCTTGATCCCCTCCTGCGCGCAGGTGGAGAGCTCGGCCTGCGTCATTTGGAAACCACCGTCGCCGCAGATGACCCAGACCGAGTCGTTGGGCTCGGCAAACTTCGCACCGATGCCGGCGGGGAGGGCAAAGCCCATCGTGCCGAGGCCGCCGGACGTCAGCAGCTTCCGCGCGTAGTCGTGCTTGTAGTACTGCGCTTCCCACATCTGGTGCTGCCCGACATCCGTGACCACGAGCGCCTTTCCTTCGGTGAATCGGTAGATGTCGTGGATGACGTGGGCTGCGTACAGTTTACCGAGATCGGGAAGGTTCTTGATGTCTCGAACTGCCGAGTCGCCCTTGAGCTCGTCGATGTAGTCGAGCCACTCCGAGCGGTCGTGCTCCTCCACGTGCGGGGTGAGCTCTCGCAACACCGAACCCACGTCACCTACGATGGGCACCTCCACCCAAACGTTCTTGTTGATCTCCGCGGGATCGAGCTCGATGTGAATTTTCTTCGCGTTCTTGGCGTATGTTTTCAGATTCCCGGTTACACGGTCGTCGAAGCGCATGCCCGCCGCGATGATCAAATCGGCGTCCTGGATCGCCTTGTTGACCCAGGTTTCGCCGTGCATGCCCATCATCCCGAGGTTCCGTGGGTGCGTTGCAGGAAAGCCGCCAAGTCCGAGGAGCGTGCATGCGACCGGAATGTTCGTCTTCTCGACGAACTCCTTGAGAACATCGGTCGCGCCCGCCTTGATGATGCCGTGGCCCGAAAAGAGAATGGGACGCTTCGCTGCCTCGATCAGCGTCAGGGCCTCCTGGAGCTGCTCGGAGAGCGGGGCGTAGTCGGGCCGATAACCAGGAAGCACGATGTCATCGTCGTTCCATTCGAACACGCAGCTCTGCTGCTGCGCGTCCTTGGTGATGTCGACGACCACCGGACCTGGTCGTCCCGAGCGCGCGATGTAGAACGCCTCACGGATCGTCGGAGCGATTTGATCGGGCCGAGTGACCAGGTAGTTGTGCTTGGTGACCGGGATGGTGCAGCCGGTGATGTCGGTTTCCTGAAAGGCATCACTGCCAATCAGGTGCGAAGGCACCTGGCCGGTGATGCAGACCATCGGGATCGAATCGAGCATGGCGGTCGCGATGCCCGTGACGAGATTCGTCGCCCCGGGACCCGAGGTCGCGATGCACACCCCGACCTGCCCGGAGGCTCGTGCATAACCGTCTGCCATGTGCGAGACCCCCTGCTCGTGTCGGGTGAGCACGTGGTGGATGGGGTACTGAATCATCG
>CBDUCC010000250.1:0-6002 GCA_965365555.1 uncultured Myxococcales bacterium
TAGTAAGCGGGCCGGCGAACACGAGGGCCGCGCAGGCGTGCGCGCCGACCGGAATACGCACGACGCCAACGACGTCGACCGAGTCGACTTGAAAGACGACCCGCTCCTCACGAACGGAAGACTCCATGGCGACCGTGAAGATGGGCTCAAAAAGGATCGCTTGTCGACCTCATATTGCGAAATTCGCATCGCTATCCCCGTTCGTGGACGCCTCAGGCGGGCTGCATCTCGGGCGGCCGCGCAGCCTCCGCAGCGAGTGCTCGGACGGGCGAGGATTCGGTCGCCTTCCACTCGCAAAGCTCGGCCGTGCGAGCCTCCCCCTCGCGCCCGGGACGGATCCACACGAACGTCTGTTCGCCGAGCTGAATGGTGCACTCGGGGTCCGCGAAAGCCTTCGACCAGAACCCGCCGTTGTAGAGCGTGACCGGCCCCACCTGCTCACAGACCGGCTGATGCGTGTGACCGAAAACGACGCGCCGTGCACCGGTGATCTTGAAGATCAACTCGGCGAGGCGCTCGGTCAGAAGCGGAGTCTCAAACACCGTCGGTCGCACCGACGAGGCGTACGCGGCGTAGGGCAGCATGAAGATCAGTGCCGGCACGAAGACCCAGAGCGGGCTGATCGGCCAAGCGATGTTGATGTGCAGGACGACCTGCCAGGCGAGAAACAAGGCTACGAGAAGAAAGAAGGCTCGATCGAGCCAAAGCTCGCGAGCGATCCGGAACGGATTGTTCGTCGCCGAGGGCACATGAAGCGCGTTCAGCTTGCGCACCATCGACGGAGTCGCCTGCGAGCGCGTCGCGACGGAGCGGACCTTGTCATCGACCAGCAGAGGATCCCGCATCGGCGGCGCCCAGTGCGTCCGCAGCGAAATCCAGAGCGTGGTGTACGCACCCCAGAACCAGGTCCAGATGAGCAGCGGCTGCGTTCGAAGCATGTAACGGAAGAAAAATCGGAGATAGGACACCGCGCTCATGATGTAGTTCTCCGACTGATGGGGGTTGAAATACCCCATGCCGTTGAGCATGTAGCGCGCAGCGAGGTCGCCAAATGGGATTCGGACGCGGGGCTTGCCACGCACCTCGATCAGGGGGTCGATGGGATCGCGAACTACGCAATTTGGATCGTACTGATGACCGTGGCTGACGTACGTATCGCCGCCACTGAGATAGAACCAATTGCAGAACACGACAGGCTGATCGTCTTCGTCTTCGCCGATGTTCGGTGGAATGGGCGCTCCGAGTGCATCGCAGAGCATCCGCTGCACCGACGGCCAGTAAAGCTCGACGTCGTGGTTGCCGACCACGAAGATCGCGCGGTGCCCTCGGGCAATGAACTCGCCGAGCGCCTCGAAGAACCGAGGATGATCATCGATGATCACCCGCATCTTGAACTGGCTCTTCCACTCTTCGCTCCCGAGTCCCCTCGATCGCTCGAGCCACTCGATGTGTCGATCTTTGCTCGGAACCGCGGTCACCGCATCGAAATCAAAGATGTCGCCGTTCAGAACCAGCTCGATGGGTCCGTCGGCCTTGCGTTCGATGTGTTCGAGAAAGGCCGCAAACTCCTCGTCGATGTAGAACTCGCGCCGCTTGTAGGCCATCCACAGCGGACGCGCCTCGTCGGGCTCGTGGGCCTCGGTGAGGTGCATGTCCGATACGATGAACGTATGCAGATTCGGTTCCATGCGGTCCCCACAGTCTGGCAGCCAGGCGGCCCAGGCTCCAGTCGCTACTGAGCGGATGCGCCTTTGGCGTACGCCCGGCGACCGATGACCAGGTGCGCAAGCAGCAGGAGAGTGAGTCCCGTAGCGAAAATCGCGACGTACCAGGTGCCCAAACCAGGGCCGGCATCGGTGAGGAAATTGGCGATCTGCTTCTTTCCCCACATGACCGGCGTGAAAGGTTCCACCGTCACCGGCGCCCGCGGGTCCAGCTCATGGCCGAAGGTGTAAAGTTTGTAGTAGAGCCTTCCAAAGCCGAAGACGCCGGCGTAGGTGGTAAGGACCAACAGGTCCACCATCGAACCGACTCTCCCAATGATCGCTGTGCGGAGCGCCAGGATGATCAGCCCGGCAAAGAGGAACGGGATCCAGTCGAGGTCGGTAAGAGCGGCTCGGTCGAGCGGTGCCATGCCGATATAGTGGTTGAGGACGTTGATCTCTTGGACGTCGTTGCCGTCGTTGCCGCCATCGATCTTGTAAGAGTAGATGTAGAGGTCCAGGCCTTCGGGATACTGAGGGGCGCTCATGTTGATGTGCCACATCGGTGCAGTGAAGCTGAGCCCCACGAAAATCGTGAGGAGGGCGAGCACGACACGCGCCCAAGGGAAGATGGGCTCGTCCAAGAACCGGTAGAATGCATCTAGTGACTTTCCCATGTCGCCTCCTGTTTGTGCATGTCGCCTAAACCACGTCTCCGCGACGGAGCTTCCAAAGACCGCTGAACCACGCGATCGTTCCGAGCAACATCGGCCAGACTACGCCGAGCGTGTAAAGCCCTGTGCTGCCGACCTTGTTGGCAAGATAGAAACCGACGGGGCCAAGCACACTGAGCTCCGGGTCGGTCGACGAAAGAAGAGCCATTCGGACACTCTGAACAGGGTTGAGCGCAGCGAGCAAGAAGACCGCCCGCGGCTCCATTCGCCATTGCAGCATCATCCCGGCCAACGCGAAATCCATCAGCGCAATGCCCGCAACCCAGATCAACAGGAGGTACATCGTAGCGCGTGCGGAGTTCTGTACCGTCGTCGAAACCCAAAGACCGATCCCACAGAACGTCCACACAAGCACCGAGCAGAGCACGATGCAGTGTCCGATGAAGCTCCACGCGATGGCTTGGTCAAAGGCCAGTTTTCCGAAGAGGCCCACGGCCACCATCAGCAGGGCCAAGGGTAGGAGAAGCACTAGAAAACGGACACTGGAAATTGCCGTGAAGAATGCACTCCTCGAGATTGGCTGACTAAAGAGCAACTCCAGGGTGCCGTCATCGCGCGCCTTGTTCACGACCTGACCCGTGGCAACCAATGCCATGAGCGGAAGCAAGACCAAGAGTGCATGAACGTAAGAAACGAGGACCCGTCCCGTGCCCGTAAATCCGAAGACGGTCGACTCGCGCATGCCGACGAGCAGGAATACCCCGGCGAGCACCGCGTAAACGACGACGCAGAAGATGAGCCAACGAGAACGGAGGACCTCTGCCAAATCGAGCTGGGCGACGGCCCAGTACGAGCGAAGCTGGGAGCTCATGGCGGACCGTCGTCGTAGGGACGTTGCGTCACGCGTGTTCTGGCCCACTGGATGTCGTGCGCGCCCTCTGCCTGAGATGGGACCGCACGAAGGCCGTAGCCCATCGGCGAATCCTCGACAGGAAGAAAACCCACCTCCTCGGCCGAAAGCCAGCCGTTCGATTCGTGGTTTCTGAAATAGAGTGCGTGGACGACCTGGGGGTGTGCGTCGAGGTAGTCGAAGAGGCAGCCCGGATCGTCGAAGTTCAGGACGTCGCCATCCACCGTCTGCACCTGCGCTGCGAACCGGGGGTCGCCGATGTGCATCTTGCAGTGGGTGCAGACCTCGGAATCCCAGACTATGGGCACGGCGCCTTCGGGGAGCACAACCTGGTTGTACCGGACGAAGGCCATTGCGATGGCGCCCAGGCCTGCAGCGACGAGAACTGCTTTGACTAGCCTAGCCAAGGTCGTCCTCCGCTCCGTCCTCCGGCTGAACCGCGTCCGCATCGCGAACCAACAGATTTAGGACCTCGCCATCCATCTGTCGTGTAAGCGATTCGATGAGCTCGAGCTTCTCCGCGCGAGTAGCGGTCCGGCTCCACCAGCGTGCGACGCCGGGCTCGAATCCCATCGCTCGGAGCCTCTCGTCGTCCGCTCCGTTCTTCATCTGGACGTCGATGGTGCTCAGCGTCATGCGATCGAGGTAGGCCTCGGTCGGACCGAAGTAGGCGAGCCGCCCTTCCTGCAACACCAAGACCTGGTCGACCAGGGTGCGAATCTCTTCGAGACGGTGCGAGCAGAGCAACAGCGTTGCGTCCCGGGTACGCTCGGAGAGCAGCCGGAAGAGATCGCGGCGGGACTGCGTGTCGAGACTCGCTGTCGGCTCGTCAAGCACGTAGAAAGAGGCCTTGCTGGCTAGCGCCAGTGCGATGAGCGTCTTCTGCTTCGCGCCGCCCGAGAGGTCACGAAACGCCTGTCGTTGGACGGCCTCGAGGTCGATGCCCACTTCCGCGCCGCAGGTGATTACATCGTCGGGAGGGAGGTCGCGAACCTTGGTAATCGCCCGGACCACCTCGCGCACGGACGCGCCGAACTTCGGCGCGATCTGAGGAACGTATGCGATCCGGCTCGCGAGCGACTCGCCGCGCTCGACCGATCCGTCCAGCCGGAGCTCGCCCTCGAATCGAAGGAGCCCAAGAACGATACGAATCAATGTGGACTTACCGGACGCGTTCGGCCCGATGAGGCCGACCTTCGCTCCACTCGGAATCGTGAAGTCGAGACCGCGTAGCGCTTCGATCTTACCGAACCGCTTTGCAACGCCGCGACCCTCAACGCGCATCAGGTCCCTTCCATTCGACCGCGCCAACCCACGGCCGCGGATCGATCAACGTGGTCTCGGGTTGCATCATGGGAAACAGTGAGCTGATCGCATCGAGCAGCGAAAGCGTGATCGCACCTCGGAAGAACTGCAACTGTGGGTACGTGCTCTCGAGCTGGCTGCTGAGGCGCCGAAGCTCGTAGGGAATGTCGCCGTAGCCATCGTGATCCATATCGTACCCGGCATAGTCGTCGAAGGAGTTGCCGATCCAATCGACACCGAGCGCATTTCCGCCGCCTTCGACCTGGAGCTGCGAGTGATTGCTGACGAACGCGTTTCCAGCGAACGTATTTCGCTTCTCGCTCGAATGCATGAGCACCGCAACCTCCGAATGAAAGAAGGCGTTGTTTTCGAAGGTATTGAAGTCGTCAGGCTCGAGTGGGGTGGTGTCCATGTAGACACCCTTGGTGTTCGCGATAAACGCGTTGTCGGCAACGGTTAGATTGCCTGACTCCTTTATCCCGAGCCCCATTCCACCAGGTCCGGAGGAGCGTGCCAAGAGGTTGTCGCGCAGCGTGACGTTGCGGCTGTACATGATGAAGATACCGACGACGTTGTCGAGATAACGGTTTCCCTCCACCAGGTTGTCGTGGCTGTACATGAAGTGCGTGCCGTATCGACTCCGCAAGACCGTATTGCGCAGCAGCCGATTGTTGCTCGAGTACCAGATGACCATGTCGCGGGAGCCAATCACCTGATTGTCGCGGACCACCGAGTCGCGCGTTTCCCAGAGACGAATCCCGTCACCTCGAAGCCCGAGTGGACCTTCATCGGGACCTAAAACGACGTTCCCGACGATGGAGGCTCGGTTCGCCTTCTCCACCAGGAGGCCGAACGCTGCATTCCGAACGCGCAGTCCTTCGACTCGGACGTCGTCAGCCACAACGTGAACCGCGGCGTCGAGGGTGTCGAAGCGTCCGCCGCTGCCGTCGACGGTGAAGCCAAGAAGTGAGGACCCATGGGCCTCGACTTCGATCGTCGTCCCGCTGCCCGTGGAGCGAATCACCGCGTCGGAGGAACCCCAGAGTAAGACCGGCCGACGGACGACGAGCGGCCCCGCGTACGAGCCGGGTTCGAGGCAGACCGAGGCACCAGGGGCTGCGTCATCGAGGAGGCTCTGGAGATCCACCCCGGCTTCTACAGACCGGCACTCTGCAGGCCGATTCGGCCGGTTCGGGAGCGGTTCGTCGAGCTCAACGGCCTCGGCGGAACACGCCGTCAATGCCAAGAGCAGAAGAATGCACGGACGCACGCGGTCACGAGCGTTCCGTGCGCGGCCGTGGCGTGGGGCGATCTCCCTCAGCTGGGCTCGACCAACAGATAGCCCGCCATCTCCAGATGGAGAGCCGAGCAGAACTCTGTGCAGTAGAACGGGAATGTGCCCTCTTTGTC
>CBDUCC010000251.1:0-5998 GCA_965365555.1 uncultured Myxococcales bacterium
TCCGCACGTGCCGACTCAATCGCCTCTTCGGATCCAAGCGCTCGATGCTGCGGGTCGCGTGGTCGCCTGCGCTCGCTATTTCTACTGGAATCCCGAAGGCCCTCGCTACGAGGCTGCACCGCGGACGCTGGAGGAAGCGAAGGCGCGGCAGACGGCGCGCTGGAAGCCGGAAGCGGCAAGCGGGTCCCAACGGCCCAAGCCCTTATCCGCCTCGCATTGCGAAGAGAGCTACTACACCCTGGATCTTCGTCGTCATCCGCGCGCCGAGTAATGGCTCGCTAGGCGTCGACCAAACGAACGGCGCCGGCCGGCAGTGGGAGCGTAGGCAGCTTCTCGAAGGACGACTTGAGGTTGTCCTGCCAGGCACGCCGCAGCGATCGAAGGTAGTCGTCATCCTCGCCGAAGATGATGTGGCTGCCCGGTCGCTGTCCATCGGCTGGGTAGAGTAGGAGATCGATGGGAGGTCCTACGCTTGCGTTACTGCGCATCGTCGAGTCCATGGATACGAGCGCGCAGCGGGCGACGACCTCGAGATTGAGCGAGGGCTCGATGATTCGGTCTAGGATGGGCTTGCCGTACTTATCCTCGCCGATTTGAAGGAAGGGCGAGTGACGCGATACGGGGATGTGGTTGCCCTCGGGGTAGATCAAGTAAATCGAGTGCTTATGGCCTCGAATCTGGCCTCCCAGGATGAAGCTGGCGCCCGTGTTGAGCGGCTTGCCCTTGCCGCTCTTTTCGTGCTTCCGTTGCTCCTCGAGGCTGATCTGTCCCACGTACTCCGCGGCTTCGTTGAGGCGCCCCACCGTGCCCAAGCTCTTCGGCGCGCCTTCTTCCAGGTTGCGCTGCAGACGGGTCACCACCGCCCGGCTCGTCGCCAGGTTTCCGGCGCTCAGCAGAACGAAGAACCGGTCTCCGTCGCCGCCGAATGTGTGCATCTTTCCGTACGTACTGATGTGGTCGACGCCCGCGTTCGTGCGGGAATCCGACACGAACACCAGCCCCTGGTCCACCCTCACCGCTACGCAGTACGTCATTCGGAAGAAACTACGAGAGCTTGGGTGCAGGGTCAACGCGAAGCACCGGTTGCGGCGGGCTCCGGTTTGACCGAGAGTACTGCCCGGAGAACGTAGAAAATGATTCTGGATCGCTTTAAGGTTGACGGCCGCGTTGCCGTCGTGACTGGCGCCGGCCGAGGGATCGGTCGGGGTATTTCCATCGCGCTCGCAGAGGCCGGGGCCAATGTCGTCCTTGCTGCACGACGCGAAAATACACTGGAGGAGGTTGCGAGCATCGTCGAGAAGAACGGCGGCAAGACGCTGGTCTGCCCCACGGACGTGCTCGATGACGAGCAACTCGATCGCCTCGTCAGCCGCACTCAGGAGGAATTCGGCGGGGTCGACATACTGATCAACAACGCCGGTGGCTCCCTCCCTGGACCGGCGCTTTCATGCACCGATGCCGAGCTCGACAAGGCGTTTCACTTCAACGTGACCACGGCATTCCATCTTTCGCGCGCGTTCGCACCCTCGATGGCCGTTCGAGGGCACGGCGCGATCGTCAACATCAGCTCCGGCCTTTCGCACCTCGTAGAGAACGGCTTCGTCGCTTACGGGACCGCGAAGGCCGCGTTGTCCCACATGACCCGGCTCCTTGCTCACGAGTGGGCGCCGCACATTCGAGTGAATGCGATCGCCGTGGGCGCGACTGAGACCGACGCGCTCGCGATGGTGACCGCCGATCAGTCGCTGGCGCAGCAGATGATCGATCTCACGCCCATGCAGCGGCTCGGCACCGTCGAAGACATCGGAGCCGCGGCGCTCTATCTCGTCTCGGAAGCGGGCAGCTGGGTGACCGGCAAGGTCCTCGAGGTGGACGGCGGGACGGTCGATTCCAACTGGCCGTTCAAGATGGCCAGCGGGCTGAAGGGGCCGGAGGCCGGATGAGCTCATGAAGTCTGCTGTCATTCGCGCGCACACCAGCGATCTCTCGGAGGTCGAGATCGACGATGTAGCCGCCCCGAAACCCGGCCCGGGACAGGTCCGCGTGCGCATGAAGATGGCGCCGATCAATCCATCGGACTTCAACCACATCGAAGGGACCTACGAGCAGGCGTTCGCGCGCCTGATCTGGAACCGCGGACTCGAGCGACCGACGGCGCCGAACGGGGATCCTTCGCCTGCGCCACCGTACTCGTTGGGTGTCGAGGGCGTTGGGGTGGTCGAAGAATCCGGTGGCGGTTTGCTCGGCCGGCGCCTGGTCGGCAAGCGCGTGGCCGTCGTGAGCGGGCCCCCAAACGGAACCTGGCAAGAGCAGACCCTCGTCGACGCGAAGCGTGCCTTTCCGGTCCCGCGAGCGCTGAGCGACGAGCAGGCCTGCTCGTTCTTCGTCAACCCGCTGACCGCGTTGGCGATGGTACGGCAGCTACTCGAAGTGCCCCGCGGTGCGATCCTCCTTCAGACCGCTGCCGGTTCGGCCCTGGCTCAAATGGTGCGCAACCTCGGGCGGTCCGATGGCTTTCGGGTCATCGATGTCGTCCGGAGTCGCGCGGGCGCTCAAAGGCTCCGTGAGCAGGGGAGCACGCATGTGATTGCCTTGGAGGACGAAGATCTGCTCGATGCGGTTCACCGATTCGTGCCCGACGGGGCTCAGTTCGTTCTCGACTGCGTCGGCGGTTCGACCGGATCGGCAGCCCTCCGCACCCTGGCGCCCGGTGGCCGGATGGTCTGCTACGGAACGCTGAGCCCCGAGCCCATTGCTCTCCCGCCGCGCGACATCATGATGCCGATGACGAAGATCGAGGGGTTCTACCTACCGCAATATCTGGCCAAACGTACGCTCTTGCAGCGGCTCAGCCTCGTCCGCACGACCGCCAAGCTCATCGCAAGCGGCGAGCTCGGCACGAGCGTCGAGCAGGTGTACGGGCTCGATCATCTCGAGGCGGCCTTGCAGCATGCGCGTCGCCCAGGCCGAAGCGGAAAGATTCTGCTAAGGATTGGCCGATGAAGCCTCTGATGATCGTTTGCACGGATTTCTCGCCGTGTTCCGACATCGCGCTCGAGCGGGCAGCTGATATCGCCAAGCGCGACGAGACGCGAGTGTTCATCATCCACACCTACGACCCGAAGCGGGTCAAGGGCCCGGCGGCCCTGGCGCCAACGGAGCGCGACCGCCGTGGCTGGGACGAGGGGTCCATGCGCCAGTTGAAAGAGGCACGCCATCGATACTTCGGTCACCTCCCGGACACCGATGTCCAATACGACGCTGTGCCTTGCACCTCGCCTTCCATCGAGATCTGTCGAGTTGCCGCGGAGACCAAGGCGAGCCTGATCGTGCTCGGCTCCCACGGCCGCACGGGAATGCTGCGCCGTCTCCTCGGCAGCGTTGCCGAAGCGACGGTGCGGCATGCCCCGTGCAGTGTGTTCGTCGTTCGCGATCCAGCTGCCGCGCCCGACTGACCAGCTTTCTAGGACAGCTTGCTCTTGATGTTGAGCAGACGTTGCTTGATCTCGCCGCCGAGGGCCTTCAGCTCCTCACCGACCTCTTCGGCCTTGGCGTCGAAACGCTGCTCGAACTCCGCAAGGCGTGGCTGCACTTCGTTCCAGGCGTCCTTCACATCCATGCCCGCCAGGTGCAGCTTCACCTTGATCTCGTCGGCCGTTCGCCGAAGGTCGTCCCTCGTGTCCTCGAGATCTTGCTTCAGGGTCTTCTCTGCTTCATCTGCGCTCATGGGATTCCTCCTTCGAGACTGCTGGGGATACTCCTCTGCAGCGGCCGTGCCAAACGGAAGGCTCGCAACTTCACGCTCGTGGGGCATTCTGGGGCGCAGTTTGTTCGCTATCCGCCATGTTTTACGCAAGAATCGCGCCGTTCGCGAAGGCGTCTGCCGGGCTTTTTGCGAAGGTCGCGTCCAGTCTCTGGGCCTCGAGACTTGGCCCGCCCGATGCATGTAGGCTCGATGCATGGCCGCCCCGAGCGACGTTGAGAGGCTCGACGAATCCATGCTTACACCAGCGCCTTGGGCGTTGACCTCGGACATGGTGATCCAGGCGCTTCAGGCGAATCCGGCCGGCGGCTTGAGCGATGCGGAGGTTTCCTCACGGCTCGACCGCTTCGGCCCGAACATCCTCGCCGAGTTTCACGCGACTTCCTGGTGGACGGTCCTCTTCCGTCAGCTTCGGAGCTTCGTGGTCTATCTGTTGTTCGCCGGCGCAGCTCTCTCCTTTGCGCTTGGGGATCACCTCGAAGGCTTCGCCATCCTCGCGGTGATCGCGATCAATACCTTGATCGGATTCGTCACCGAGCTGCGTGCCGTCCGTTCCACCGAAGCGCTTCGTCAGCTCGGGAGCACCGAGACGACGGTTCGGCGAGATGGGCTCGCTCGCAGGGTCCCAGCGGAGAACTTGGTCCCTGGCGACATCGTGCTCTTCGAAGGCGGAGACGTCATCACAGCCGATGCGCGCTTGCTCTCCGGGTCTCGTATTCAAGTCGATGAGTCGCTTCTCACCGGGGAGTCCGTTCCAGTAGACAAGACCCTCGATCCCCTGCCGGAGGCGACGGTCATTGCCGACAGGGAAAACATGCTCTTCAAGGGCACTGCGATGACCAAGGGCAGCGCCGAGGCGCTCGTCGTCACGACTGGTATGCATACGGAGCTCGGGAAGATCACCGCCCTCGTTCAGGGCGCGTCCGACAAGAAGACCCCGCTCGAGGAGCGCATCGACTCCCTCGGCAAGGTCATGGGCTGGCTCTGCATCGTGCTCGTCACGGTCATCGGCATTCTCGGCGCACTCAGCGGAAAGGAGCCGGCCGAGGTCGTCAAGACGGCTATCGCGCTTGCCGTTGCGACGGTGCCCGAAGGTCTTCCGATCGTCGCCACTCTGGCGCTCGCTCGGGGCGTGATGCGGATGGCGCGGCGCAACGCCTTGGTCGAGCAGCTCTCGGCCGTCGAGACCCTCGGCTGCACGAGCGTCGTCTTGACCGACAAGACCGGCACACTGACCGAGAACCGGATGACGGTTACCGATGTCGTGGTACCGGGTCGGGATGCCCGCGACCCCACCCAGGTTGCGATTCCGCTGCAAGGCGAGCCGGCGGAGACGGATGACGACGTGGTTCGCGTGGTCGTCGCATCTGCGCTTTGCAGCGACGCATCGATCGGTACCGATCCCGATGGAAAGGAGGTGCAAGTCGGTGACCCGATGGAGCTCGCGCTCCTCCTCGCGGCGCGAGGCGCCGGTCTCGACGTCCAAGAAGTACTCCGAAGCGAGCCCCGGCTGGCCGAAGAGGCATTCGATCCGGACATCAAGATGATGGCGACCTACCACCGCATCGGTGAAGGCACTCGTGTGATCGTAAAAGGGGCGCCCGGCCCCGTCTTCGATGCCTGCGTAGCCGTCCGAACAACCGAAGGCGTTCGACCCCTCGATGAAGCGACCCGCGAGATCTGGCTCCGCGAGAATCGCCGGGTCGCCTCGAACGGGCTCCGCATGCTCGGAGTCGCCGAGCGGATCGACGACGCAAAGGTCGACGATCCGTACCACGCGCTCACGCTCCTCGGGTTGGTCGCGCTCTCCGATCCGCCACGGGATGATGTGGTCGAGGCGATCGCGCAGTGCCACCGGGCAGGCGTCGATGTCGTGATGGTCACTGGCGATCAGGCACCCACTGCGGAGCACATCGCGGTCTCGGTTGGGCTCATCGCCGAGGCCGAAAAGGGGAGAGCTATCACGGGCGCAGAGCTTCCGGCGCTGCTCGACGGAGGCGAACAGGGCGCCGCCCGGCTCGCCCGAACCCATGTCTACGCGCGCACCGATCCGGAACAGAAGCTGCAACTGCTCTCGTTCTTTCAGAAGCGGGACGAGACGGTGGCGATGATTGGCGACGGCGTCAACGATGCGCCCGCACTTCGTCAATCGGACATCGGTGTCGCCATGGGGCAGCGAGGCACTCAGGTCGCGCGAGAAGCATCCGACATGATTCTGCAAGATGATCGCTTCGC
>CBDUCC010000252.1:0-5988 GCA_965365555.1 uncultured Myxococcales bacterium
AGTCAGGGCGGAGAAAACAGCCAGCCCCTCGGTTAACAGGGAGTCGGGGGCGCTTGCGCCGGGAATCGTGCGACCGCCACGGACGTGAATGAAGACGGTCGCGCCGACATTGAACATGTCGAGCGCGGAGGGCGTCTGCACTGTTCGCGGGCCGACATGAACTTCGATGGAAAGATCGACGTGGTCCGGTTCTACGAGAGCGACGGGATCAACGTGTCCCAGGAGCGCTTCGACTTCGACTTCGACGGCCGGCTCGACCAGCTCTCCTTCTACGAGCGCGGTGAGCTGGTTCGCCAGGAGCTGGACACGAACTTCGATAACATCATTGATACCTGGCTGTGGTGCAGCGACGGCTGGGTGGCTCGTGCAGAGCGCGATCGGCAGCGGGATGGCAAGCCCGACGTCTGGGAGACCTACCAGAGCGGGGTCATGGTCGAAGCGCAGTACGACGAGAACAAAGACGGCCGTGTCGATAAATGGGACTCCTTCCGTAACGGGAAGCTCGTGCTGACGCAGTACGACGAGAACCGTGATGGCGAGCCCGACATAAGCCGTGAGATGCCGTTGCAGAGCTTGGGCCCGCCCGACGATGCGCTCCGTTGCAAGAGCGCTGCGCCAGCGGAGCTCGCAATGCTCCCGAGGGGAGGGGCACTATGAAGCAGATTTGGACATTCATCGCAGGCCTCGTGCTGGTGGGGTGTGGATCGAGCGCGACGGAGCCGGTGACGAGCCCCGGCGCAGCAAGCAGCGAAGCGACGAGTGGAGCGGAAGTGGCCGATGGTGGCCGATGCATGCCGGACGGTCCGGGCTATGAGGTCACCGAGTACGATACCTCCGGCGACAGCACCCCGGATGTCCGAAAGCTCTTCAAGACCATGGGTGAAGGAAGCCTCTCGCGGCTCGTTCTGGTCTGTCGCGAAGCGGATTTGAACGGGGACCGCCGCAAAGACGTCGTTCGGCTTTACAACGACGAGGGCCGGCCCATTCGAGAGGAAGTCGATCGGGACTTCGACGGCAGGATCGACGAGATCAGCCTGTTCACCAACGGTCGCATTGCCGTTCGCGAGGTCGACACGACCGGCAACGGGCTCATCGACACGAAAATCTTCTACGACGCGGGCCTTCCCGTGCGCGCCGAGCGCGACATGACCGGGCGGAGCTCCGTCGCCGCCTGGCAGCCGGACCGCTGGGAGTACTTCGATGCAGGGCGCACCGTCCGAATTGGCACGGACGTGAACGGCGACGGCAAAGTCGATCGCTGGGACCGCGACGAAGAGCGCCTTCGCGAGTCCGCGCTGAACGAAGACACCGCCGTCACTCAGTAGAGATCACGGACAGCGTACCTCAGCGGCTACTGGCACCAGAGCCCGCAGCCGCTACGGTTCCTCCGTGGAGCGCCTGCAAAAAGTCTTGGCACGTGCCGGTGTGGCGTCGCGCCGAGCTTCCGAGGACCTGATTCGTGCAGGCCGCGTCCGAGTGAACGGGCGGGTCGTCACCGAGCTAGGGACGAAGGTCGATGCCCACAAGGACCGAGTCGAGGTCGATGGCAGACGTCTGGTTGCCGAGAAGCCGGTGTACTACCTGGTCCACAAGCCGCGCGAGATGGTGACGACGCTTGATGATCCAGAGGGACGCGAAACCATCGGTGATCTCCTTCAGCGCATTCCAGAACGGGTCGTTCCCGTCGGCCGCCTCGACTACCACTCGAGCGGCGCTCTGCTCGTCACAAACGATGGCGACATGGTCGACGCGCTCTTGCGGCCGCGCTCCGGAGTCCCGAAGGTTTATGCGGTGAAGTTTCAAGGGCACCTCGACGTGCCCGAGCTCGATGCGATCCGGAACGGGGTCATCCTCGATGACGGCTATCGGACCAAGCCCGCCGAGGCCTTCGTACTTCGTGAAGAGCGCAACAACACCTGGGTGCAGATCACGCTCACTGAGGGCAAGAACCGGCAGATTCACAGGATGGGCGACGCGATCGGTCACCGCGTCATGCGACTGGCGCGGCAGTCGTTCGCCGGGCTCAGCATCGAACGACTGCGGCCTGGCGAGTACCGGGAGCTGAACCGTGACGAGCTTAATCAGCTCAAGAAGAAGTACCTGAATCCGTATCGCCGTGCCCGCGAAGCCTCCACAGAAGGGTAAAGGCGCTCGGCACGACGAAGAGGGTGAGCACCGTCGAGAGCAACAGACCGCCAAGGACGATCGCGCCCACACCCCGATAGAGCTCGGAGCCCGAGCCCGAGAAGACCACCATCGGCAGAAGCCCGGCGAGCGAGGTTGCCGTGGTCATGAAGATCGGGCGGACCCGGGCTTCGACCGCGAGCGGAACGGCCTCTCGGAGACTCGAGCCCGAACGAAGCCGAGCGATCGAGCCGTCGACGACCAGAATGGCGTTGTTCACGACAACGCCGATCAGAATCAGAAACCCGAGGGCGGTCATCAGGTCGAGTGGCTGCTTGCCGAGCAGGGCGTTGACCAGCCACAGACCGCCTGCGCCGCCTGCCGCGGCCAGGGGAACGCTGACCAGAACGGCGATGGGCGAGATGAAATCTTCGAAGAGCGCTGCGATCAGGAGGAAGCAGATGATCACGGCGAGGAGGAGGATGTTGCCGAACTGCTTCTGTGCGACCTCGAGCTTGCCCGCCGCACCGCTGAGGTCGAGCTGGACGCCCGGCGGCACGGCGCCTTCGGCTTCGAGCGCTCCGATGACGTCGTTTCGGATCGTATCGATGGCATCTTCGAGTGCCAGGTCCTCGGGAGGCGACACGTTCAAGGTGATGGCACGGCGTCGCTCGAGGTGGCGAATCACCGAGGGCCCGAGCTCTTCCTCGATGGTGGCCAGCGCGCCCAGTGGAACGGTGCGTCCGCTCGGAGTGGCGACCGGCGCAGAGAGTAGGGCGGGTGCGTCTGCCAGGGGCGCGCCGTCCTGGCCCGCGGCCCGAAGTACCACGTCCAGCTTCGGCTGACCGACGGGCGTGTACTCGCCGATGATCGCACCATCAATGAGGGAATCGACCACCAAACCCAGCTCGGCGCCTCCCATTTGGAGCGCGGCGGCCTCCTTTCGTCGCGGGATCACGTGAAGTTCCGGTGCGCCGGGGTCGAGGCTCGGCACGGGCCGGACCTGCGCGCCGGGGATCGCGGCCCGCAGGTCACCGAACAGCCGACCGCCGAAGGTAGTGAGCGTCGGAAGGTCGGAGCCCTGCACGTCGATCTCGATCAAGCGACCGCCACCGATGCTCCTACCGAACAGCGAAGCCTGCGTTGCGAATGAGATCATGCCCGGAATCTTCGACTGGGTACGGCGTAGCAGGTCGAGCATCCGACCAACGTCTTTGCTGTCCTCTGCGACCGCGCCGGCGAACACCCTGTCGGGGCTTCCCACGAAGAAGCTTCGTCGGATGTTCGCCTCGCCGTCGGTCTCTTGGCCCGTGTACCGCGCCATGAAGGACTGGAGCCGGTTGCCGGTCGCTTCGAGCTCTTCGATCGAATAGCCCGGTGGCGGGACGAGGATGCCGAAGACCAGATTGCGGTTGCCTGTGGGAAGATATTCCATTGGCGGGAGGAGCGCCCAAGCGACGAGGAGCGAGCCGACGATCGCGAGGCCGAGGGTAGCGCTCGCGCGCAGGGTGGATGCACAGAGCCATCGCACGGTGTCGGTGACACGCGTCCGGAAACGGCGGCCGAAGTCGGTGAGGCCGCCGATGTCGAGCGTCTGCCCGGAGGAGAGAAGGCGCGCTGCGAGGCTGGGAATGACGAGCACCGATACGACCAGCGAGACGGTCACGGCGAGCGCGATAGCGACGGCGACGTCGCGCAGCAGCTCGCCGACCTCGCCCTGCCAAAGCACGATGGGAATGAAGACGGCGACGGTGGTCGCGGTGGAAGCGATCAGGGCGCCCCAGACCTCGCGTATGCCTCGATACGCCGCGAGCTTGGTATTCGGCGCACGCGTCCGCCAGGTGTCGATACTCTCGAGCGCGACGATGGAGTTGTCGACCACCATACCGATCGCGAAGGTGATTCCTGCAAGAGAGACCACGTTGATCGTCCGGCCGAAGGCCTGCATGCCGAGGGCGGTCGCAAAGGCGCACACGGGAATGGCCACGCTCACGACCGCCGATGCGCCAAAGGTCCGCAGGAACAGAAAGAGCACGATGATCGCGAGCGCCGCTCCGAGGAGCAGGTTCTGCTTCACCAAATCGAGTGCGCCTTCGATGTACTCGACCTGGTCGGCGAGGATCTCGATCTGGAGCCCCTCGCGACTGAAGCGCTCGCGTTGGAGGCGCGCGACGACCTCGTGAATCTCTTGCGTGACCTCGAGTACGTTGGTGCCGGCCTCCCGTGAGAGCAGCATCACCATCGCGGGCCGGTCTTGGACGATGGCCACGCCGGTCGGCTTCCGAAGCGCGAGCCGGACTTCGGCGACGTCGCCGAGCAGGATGGGGGTGCCGTCGCTGCTCGCACCGAGGACTACCTGCTCGAGAGCATCCGGCCTCGTCGGCGCGATCGTCGTTCGGACGAGGTAGCGGCGCTTGCCGAGGGTTACGTCACCGCCGGATAGGTCACGAAGCTCCGCGCGAACCTTCTCGGCCACGCTGGACACGGAGAGGCCGCGGGCGGCGAGGGCGCGCGCGTCGAAGAGCACGTGAACCTCGGTGTTCTGACCGCCGATGAAGAAGATGCCGGCCACGCCGGGGATGCGGTCGAGTTCCGGGAGGATCGCGTCCTGCACCCAGGTGCGGTAGGCGGCCACGCTCCCTTTGTTCGGATCGCGAATCGCTATGACGGCGATCGGCGGGCCAGCGCTGTTGGCCGTTTCGACGACCGGCTCGCGTACGGCCTCGGGATAGCTTGACACCTGACTCAGGCGGTTAGTCACGCGGACCAACGCCTCCTCGATGACGGTGTCGACCTCGAACTCGAGGGTGATGCTTCCGCCGTCGAGACCGGCGCTCGATTCCATGCGGGTGAGGCCCTGTACGTTTTTCAGGACCTCCTCTTGAGGCTCGAGGATCTCGGTTTCGACCTCGATGGGGGCTGCGCCGGGCCAGACCGTGTTGACGCTGATCGTGGGCGTGGAGATGTCCGGCGTCAGTTGGATCGGTAGGTCGACGACCGAGAGCGCGCCGAAGAGGATGACCAGGACGATCCCGACGATGACCGAGATCGGCCGCTCGATCGCGATCCAGGAGAGTCCGGTAGGCTGCTCTTCGTCCAGGTGCGCGTCGTCCGGCATCCGCGCCTAGTCTTCCAACACGATCAGAGGTTGGCCCGGAAAGACACGTTCGTTGCCACGCACCACGACGGTGTCGCCCTCGGTCACGCCCTCGGCCCGTACGAGGACACGCTCCCGGCCGAGCGCCAGCACTTCGACTAGGACCGGTACCGCCTTTCCGTCGACCGATTTCACGACCTGGGTCTTCGCGATGCCGTAGACGAGCGCATCGCGCGGCACGACGAGCGCGCCTTCTTCGCTTCGCTCGACACGAATGATGACCTCGACAGCAGCGCCAGGAAGCAGCCAGGTCTTGGGCTCGTCGGGCGTGAGACGGAGTCGCACAGTGCGAGACTCACTGTCGAGGGCGGGCACGATACCAGCGAGGGTGGCCGTGCCGCTGTCGCCCTGATAACTGAGGACGGCCTTTTCGCCGACCGCGAGGAAGCGCGAGACTTCGGGCGGCACGGAGGCGAGCACCTCGACACCGCGGTCGTCGACCAACTCGACCACTTGCCCGCCGGGATCGACCCAGTCTCCGGGGTCGACGTTCCGCATCGCGATGACGCCCGGGAACGGAGCCTTCACGCGGTGGCGTCCGAGCTCGGCGCGGGCTTCGGGAGCGGCGGCTTCTCGACGCTTGCGCTCGGCCGCGGCACGCTTCTGCTCCGAGGTGGCTTGCTCGATCTCGGCGGCGGCGGCGATGTCGGGACCAGCCGTGCTGAGGCGCTCGGCATCTCGTCGTGCGCGCTCGAGCTCGGCGCAGA
>CBDUCC010000253.1:0-5983 GCA_965365555.1 uncultured Myxococcales bacterium
GAGCCGATGCCGCCGATGATTGCGATTCCGACCACGGCCGGAACCGGGAGCGAGGTCGGGCGGAGCGGCGTCGTGACCATCGAGGCGACCAACACCAAGACCGTGATCTTCGCACCCGCGTTGATGCCCGACGTCGCCATCCTGGACCCCGTCATGACCAAGACGATGCCGGCGTTCATGACGGCCGCCACCGGGATGGATGCGTTGGCCCATTGCATCGAAGCGTACTCCGCAATTGGAGATCACCCGATGGCCGATGCGATCGCGCTCGGTGGCGTTCGCCTCTGTCGAACCGCGCTCCGCATTGCGACAGAGCGCCCAGACGATCTCGAGGCTCGCGCAGACATGCTCAAAGCCGCGATGATGGGCGCGGTCGCATTCCAGAAGGGGCTCGGTGCGTGCCATTCATTGGCACATCCGCTTTCGACCGAGTTTGGCCTGCATCATGGTTTGGCCAACGCGATCTGCTTGCCCGCCGTACTCGACTACAACCGCACCGTGATTCCTGAACGGATCGCCGAGATCGCGCGGCAGCTCGGCGTGAAGGACTCCGACGACAACACGCTCTCGTTCGAGTGCGCAGGTGCGGTACGTGCGCTCCGAAAGTCGATTGGGCTTCCAGGAGACCTGCGTTCGCAAGGGATCGAGGAGACCGAGCTCCCAAAGCTTGCAGCATTGGCCTACAAAGACGTATGCCATCGGCTCAACCCGCGACCCTGCACCGAAGAGGATTTGCTCGCCCTCTACAAGGCGAGCCTGGACGAGGGCTGACGGATGGCGAAGCGCAGGAAGGGAAAGCTCGAGTCGGTCTCGAAACTCCTGCAAGGTGTGTACCCCGCCCCTGCGCAGTTGGAGTCTGCAAAGGTGTTTGCCTGGTGGAGTCGAGCCGTCCCGGAGCGAATCGTGGAGCATGCCCGACCGGTCAAGCTGAGCCGGGGCGTCTTGATCGTTCACGTGAGCTCTTCGGTCTGGGCGAACGAGCTTCACTACTTGAGCGACGACTTGCTCACGCGCCTTCGTCGACACGCTCCGTCGAGCGGCGTCGAGAAGATTCGATTTCAGGTCGGCCCGCTCCCCGATCTACCGAAGAGGCCCAAGGCAAAGCCCCCCGCACCCGAGCCGGTTCGGCTCGCCGCGCTCCCGGACGAGCTCGGGCGTGCACTGAGCCGAGTCGGAGACGAACAGCTTCGTAAAGCGATTACCGAGGCGGCCACGACCAGCCTCGCTCGCGCCCGAAAGAACGACTGAACGAGGAACGATCCGGCGCTCAGCGGGCCGCTCGCGCCGCCCGAATCATCGCGTCGAGCACCTCCGGCCCGTCCTCGGAAGCGAGCTTCTCACAGACGTCCACTGGCAAAGCCAGGGTCAGCGCTTCCACTTCCGTATCGACCAGCAGCCTGAGGCTCACACCGAGCTCTTTGCCGATTCGGGTGATCAACTCGAGCCCGGGATCGGCGACTTCACCTCCTTCGAGACGGGCAATGGTCCGGCGAGAGACTCCCACCCGCTCAGCAAGCTCGACTTGTCCCATTCGCTCGTGGAGCTCGCGAAGCACCGGAAGATTCGCAGAGATGACATCCGTCAACGACATCCTGAGACACTATCGTCTCAAAACGCGGCCTACAAGGACATCATCGCCGCGCGAGCCCGGTGGCGAGACCGGACACCAGCTCGCGAACGGCCGCGACCGCGGCTTGAGGATCAACGGCGTTCTCGATCACCGACACCACCGCGCTTCCGACGACGACGCCAGCCACCTTCGGCGCGACGGTGCTCACGTCGGTGGCGGTCTTCACTCCGAAGCCGAGCGCCACGGGACGTTCGACGGCGCTCTGTAGGACTCCGGCACGCTCGGCAGCGCTGGCGAGGTCCGCCGCCTTCGAGCCGGTCACACCAGTCATCGAGACGTAGTAGATGAACGAGGTCGCCGCCTCGGCGGCCTGTCGGACGCGTTCGGGATCGCTCGTGGGCGCGACGAGGGGAACGAAATCGAGTCCCTTTGCGACCGCCGGACCCCGGAGCCCGTCGCCCTCCTCGGGAGGAAGATTGACGACGAGGAATCCATCCGCGCCAGCCTCCGCGGCGTCGTCGACGAGCCGACTCTCGCCATACGCCAAGATCGGATTGTAGTAGCCGAACAGGACAATAGGCACCTCGGTTCGCGTCCGAACGACGCGAACGGTATCGAGTACTTTGGACAGCGTCGCCCCTCGGGCGAGGGCTCGTTCCGCAGCGCGCTGAATCGCCGGACCATCGGCGGTCGGGTCGCTGAACGGCACCCCCAGCTCGATGACATCCGCGCCCGCTTCGGCTGCGGCGACGACCAAGTCCACGGTCGTATCGAGGTCCGGATCACCGGCGCAGAGGTAGATCACGAGGGCCGCGCGATTCTCGTTGCGCGCCCTTTCGAAGGCGTCTGCGATGCGGCCCACTCGGCTCAGCCCCTTCCTTCGAGCTGCTCGATGACGGTTTCGAGATCCTTGTCGCCACGGCCCGACAGGCAGACCAGAATGTCCGCATCGGGTCCGAGCTCTTCGGCAAGCGCCGGAAGATGGGCGAACGCATGGCTGGTCTCGAGCGCAGGGATGATGCCTTCCGTCCGGCAAAGCTTCTGGAACCAGTCGAGAGCCTCCTGATCGGTCACCGAGACGTAGGTCGCCCGCCCGGTGTCTTTGAGCCAGGCGTGCTCGGGGCCCACGCCCGGGTAGTCGAGCCCGGCACTCACGGAGTGCGCCTCGACGATCTGCCCATCCGGAGTCTGGAGCACGTAGCTCTTGGCTCCGTGCAAGACTCCCACATCACCGGCACAGAGCGGCGCTGCGTGGCGCTCCGTATCGATCCCTTCGCCGGCGGCCTCGACACCGATGAGTCGGACCGAAGGGTCGTCGATGAAGCCGGCGAAAATGCCCATGGCATTCGAACCGCCACCCACGCATGCCACCACGGCGTCGGGAAGCTTTCCGGCCTTATCGAGCATCTGTGCGCGGGACTCTTTGCCGATGACGGACTGGAAGTCCCGAACGATCATCGGATACGGATGCGGGCCGGCGACCGAACCGACGCAGTAATGCGTTGTTCGAACGTTGGTGACCCAGTCTCGAAGGGCCTCGTTCATCGCGTCCTTCAAGGTGGCCGAACCCGAGGTGACCGCATGGACTTCGGCCCCGAGGAGCTCCATCCGGCGTACGTTGGGAGCCTGCCGCCGCACGTCCTCGGCGCCCATGTACACCTCGCATGGCAGGCCCATCAGGGCACACGCTGTCGCGGTTGCAACCCCGTGTTGGCCTGCGCCTGTCTCGGCGATGATCCGTGTCTTCCCCATTTGCTTCGCAAGCAGAACCTGACCGATCGTGTTGTTCACCTTGTGCGCGCCGGTGTGACAGAGGTCCTCGCGCTTGAGCCAGATCCGTGGGCCGAGCTCGGCCGAAAGGCGGGAGGCGAAATACGTCGGCGTTTCGCGGCCGGCGTAGTCATGAAGCAAGGAATCGAGCTCCGCCTGAAACGCCGGATCGACCTGCGAGCGGCGATAGGCTGCCGTGAGCTCGTCGAGGGCAGGCATGAGGGTCTCAGCGACGTATCGTCCGCCGTAAGGACCATAGCGACCGGAAGCAGGTTCGGGGGCTTGCATGAGACCGCGAACCTAGCGCATAGGAGAGGCTGGTGCATGCGTACTACTGACCGAGAACCCGCTCCTACGCCCCTGTTCGACCCCCTGGCGTACCGCCGACTGCTCGAGGGCGTGTCCTTCCTGCGTCACTGGTTCGAGCCTACAATTGAAGGCTTACAGCACGTTCCGGCGAACGAGGGCGCGCTGATCGTGACCAACCATGGACATCTCGGACTCGACCTTCCAGTGCTCCTCTCGCTCGTCCTCGACGGCACCGGGCGTCCTGTACGCTCGCTTGGCGATCGTCTCGTCTTCGCGGCCCCCTTCTTTCGGGAGCTCGCCCACCGGCTTGGCGCAATCGAGGGTCAGCCCGACGCCGCTCTCGAGTTGCTTCGCGACGATCAGCTCGTCCTCGTCTACCCTGGCGGGGCGAAAGAGGCACTTGGCAATGCGGAGGATGCGTACCGTCTTCAGTGGGAGAAGAGCCGCGGATTCATTCGTACTGCGCTTCGTGCTCAGAAGCCGATCCTTCCAGTTGCCGGCATCGGAAACGAAGAGATGTACGTGCAGCTCGTCTCGCAGGACCGCGTCCGCGAAACCGGTGTGGGCCGCTTGATCTCGAAGCTATTCGGGGAGAAGTACGTGTTTCCTCTCTACATGGGGCTCGGCCCCATCCCGTTCCCCACGGATCTCCACTACATCGTCGGCGCCCCCATCTACCTGCCTCACGGTCCGGAGGCCGCCGAAGATGAGGCGCTCGTCGCCTCACTCCACCGGGAGGTCACCGAGGCCACGCAGGCGCTGATCGACCGAGGGCTTCGCGACCGCGAGCGTGCCCAAGAGCCACCGCGCGACGGCTCGAGGGAAGAGCCGCGGAGCACCGAAGAGGAGCCTCCAAGGGACCGAGGCGCTGTGGTATAATCGTCGCCGACGTGCGACGACGCCTCTCTCGACGAACCTTCAACAAGCTCGGCGTGCTGACGGGCGCAAGCGCTTGGGTGGTCCCGACGCTCGGAAGCGCGGCGCCACCCCGTGACCTCTCGCTCACCGCGGAGGAGTGCGCATTGATCGAGCGTTTTTCTGAAGTGATGCTTCCGACGGAGGGGACCCCGCTCAAGCCGCGCACCGAAGTGCCTATCGTGGAAAACGTCGCCCAGGTGCTCTCGTTGATGGACGATCAAACGCTCGATGAGGTGCGCATGGGATTCAAGCTCTTCGACTACGGGGCCTTCGTCGTGGGTTTCCACTTCAAGCGCTTCGTAGCGCTGTCGAGCGAGCAGAGGATCGCGTACATCCATCGCTGGGAGAGCGGGGTAACGATCCAGAGGGGTATCGTGGACCTGCTGAAGAAGCTCACATACATCGGCTACTGGCAGGACATCGAAGCGGGACGCGCGATCGGCTATCGAGGACCGGTGTCGATCGAAGGCGGCATCCCCTACCTCGGCAACGCCCCGATGCCGATCGAAGAGGAACCGGCGTGAGTGAGACCCAGCCCCAGTTGAGGGTGACGGAGCCCGACGCGATCCCCGAGTCGGGGGTGAAGCTCCACGCCGATGTCGTGGTGATCGGTTCGGGCGCGTCCGGAGCGGTGATGGCCTACGAGCTCTCCCGCTCTGGAGCCAGCGTCGTCGTGCTCGAAGCCGGACCTTACATCCGATCGACCCAGTTCAAAGAGCACGTTCGGACGGCGATGGAAACCCTCTACGAAGACCATGGCAACCAAGCGAACACGACCGGCGACCTCGCCGTGGTGCAGGGGCGATGCGTCGGGGGCTCCACGGTCGTCAACGCGGCCGTCTGTTTCAGGCCGCCCGATCAGGTGCTCGAACAGTGGCGCACAGAGCACGGGCTCGAGAATCTGTCCTCGGAAACGCTTGCTCCCTATTTCGACCGCGTGGAGCGCAACCTATCGATCCACGAGAACGCGCCGCACGAAGTCAACTACAACGGCCGCCTGCTGCTCGAAGGTGCGAAGAAGCTCGGGATCCCGGCGTCTCCGACCTCCCGCAACGTCAAGAACTGCGCGCTGAGCGGCCATTGTATCTCGGCCTGCAAGACGGACCGAAAACAGTCGATGCTCGTCACGTACCTTCCCTGGGCGAGCGAGCATGGTGCGAGGATCCTCAGTGGCACTCGAGCTGAGGCCTTCGAGGTCCGGGGCAGACGGATCCGCGCGGTCGAGGCCGTGGCGACCGATTCACGGGGGCGCGAGAAACCGGTCCGCGTCGAGGCCGGGCTCGTGGTCGTGGCGGCGGGGACGGTCATGCGCGGCTCAGCCCGAAGCCCTACGCCTCCTCGACCGGCGCGGCGTCGGCCGCCCATTCCGCCAAATCGGGCGCACGAACGGACACAACCCCAAACCGCCCAGATCGG
>CBDUCC010000254.1:0-5956 GCA_965365555.1 uncultured Myxococcales bacterium
CTCGGCGAGGGGAAGAGCGGCCGCGACCAAGGTCTCGATCGCAGCAATCGGTGCGACCGTCCGCCCGACCTGCTGGAGCAACAAGCAGAGCTCCGTGAGCCCCATACCTGCGCCGCCATACTCCGTGGGGATCGCGAGCCCGAGCATCTCGGACTCGGCGAGTTGTTTCCAAGCACGCTCGTGAAACCAGGTTCCCTGCTTGGCGAGTGCCTTCAGGGAGTCGTCCGTCACGATATCGCTAAGCACCTGCTTGACGAGCTCTCGGATGCTGTTCTGATCTTCGGAGAAAGAGAAATCCATGATCGCCCCGTCAACGCCTTCCGAGCCGCGGCATGCGGAGCCCGGCCTGACAAATGATGTCTCGTTGAATTTCATTGGTGCCGCCGCCGAAGGTGAGGACGAGCGACATGCGGTAGTACTTCTCGAGCCTGCCCCGCAAGAGGGCGCCCTCCGAGCTGTGATGCAGGATTCCCGGAGCGCCATGAATCTCCATCAGCAGCCGGGATCCCTCGACGTAGAACTCAGAGCCGAACACCTTGATCGCCGACGCGTCGGCCGGAGAGAGCTTGTCTTCGGCAATGCCCCAGGCCTGTTGCCAGTTGAGTAGTTTCAGCACCTCGAGGTGGGCGTACACCCGGGCAAGATTGGTCTGCACCCATGGGAGGTCGATGATCATCCCACCGTCCCCGTTGGGGGTCTGCTTGGCCCACTCGATGGTCTGTGTGAAGATCTTTTCGAGTGGTCCGACCGAGCAGAGGGCGACTCGCTCGTGGTTGAGCTGTGTCGTGATCAGGTGCCAGCCGTTGTTCTCGCCGCCAACGACGTTTCCGACCGGGACGCGAACGTTGTCGTAGTAGCAGGCGTGAACGTTGTTCTCGCCAAGCGCGTGAATCGGAGTGATCTGGACGCCCTCGGCGTTCGCGGGGACGATGATGATCGAGATACCCTTGTGCGGCGGCGCATCCGGATCGGTTCGGCAGGCCAGCCACATGTAGTCCGCATGGTCGGCGAGGCTGGTCCAGATCTTCTGGCCGTTGATCACGTATTCGTCGCCGTCGCGGACCGCGCTGGTCTTCAAGGAGGCTAGATCGGTGCCGGAATCAGGCTCCGTGTAGCCGATGGAGAAATGGCACTTCCCCTCCAGGATCTTCGGCGGATACTTCGCTTTCTGCTCCGGGGTCCCGAACTTCAGCAGGGTCGGTCCGACGGTGTTCAGGGTCAGGATCGGAACGGGGAAGCCTGCCCGCTGCACCTCGTCGAAGAAGATGAACTGCTCGATCGGGCCGCGACCCTGGCCACCGTGCTCCTTCGGCCAGCCGATGCCCAGCCAGCCGTCCGCGCCGAGCTTCTGCATCGCCTGGTGATAGAGGGGGCCTCCCCCCTCCACCTCGTCGAGCTCCGCGAGGAGCTCGTCGTCGATCAGTTGTTCAAAGTACGCGCGGAGCTCGTCGCGCAGCGCCTTTTGCTCGGGTGTGTAGTCGAAATACATGGCCTTGCGTGCCTCGGCGTCGTTGCCGGAATGAAACGTGTTCTAGTTTGAAGCAAGACGCAAGAGAAGGAAAGCGGGCGTTGGGCACGAAAAAAGCCAGCCCGAAGGGGCTGGCTTTCTCGATTGAACACCGTGAACGATGCGTTAGTGACCGGCGTGGTCCGCCGCCTTTTCAGCGGCACCCTTGGCATCTTCAGCAGCCTCTTCGGCCACTTCCTTGGCATCCTCGGCGGCGCCTGCGGCGGCCTCCTTCACCTCTTCAGCGGCCTCCTTGGCCTCTTCAACGGCCTCCTTGGCGGCTTCCTCGGTGGCCTCGACGGCTTCGTCCGCCTTCATGGCAGCCTCTTCCGCGGCCTCTTCGGCGGCACCGGCGGCCTCGCCAGCGGCTTCCGCAGCTTCTTCCGCGGCCGCAGCGGCTTCGTCGCCTACGTCTTCGGCCTTCTTACAACCGACCAGAGCCGCGCAGAGCGCTAGCATGAGTCCAAGTCGAAACATGTTCGTCGTCATAGTGATTATTCTCCCTTCGCATAGGCGGGGGCTGCACCACTACACCCACGTGCCCCGCTTCCAGCGACGGAAGTAATCCGTTTGACGGAACGCGTCAAACGAGCGTCACACAATGACCCACCTCGAGCTCTGGGCCCATCGAAGCAGCCGGTGGAACCGCGACCGACCGAACGGGCCTGCAAGGTGCGGGTAACCGGCCGCAGCCATGAGGGTATTCGGTCCCAAATAACCCAGCACGAGCGGCATCCATACTGGAATATTCCGTCAGGGATGCGTGGCTGGAGGCAATTGTCATTTTCTGTCGAGGGTTTCGTGGATCACTGCGGGGCTTCTCCACGATGGCGGTCGCTGCTAGAGCTTCGCCGGCGATGACCGTGCTTCGGCGCAGCGTGCTGTTTCTTCTGTTTACCGTGGCTGCCTGCGCCGGCAGTCCGGCCGAGGGGCCGATCGCACTCGGGCCGCCCAGCGATTCGGCGGGGGTGAAACGCGCGGAGCGCATTACCGACGGACGTCGTGCGCTCGAAGGTGCGCCATGGAACGCGGACTCGGCCGCGTTCTTCAGCGGGGCCGACGCCTTCCTGGTGTACGACCTCGGAGACATCACCGCGATCGAGGCTGCGTTCCTTCAAGGGGACAACAACGACGAGTTCATCCTCGAGGTTTCGGACGACGGAGTCGAGTACAGCCAGCTTTGGACGGCGCGAAGTGTCGGAAGGAACGGGCTACGGATTCGGGCCAGCAATCGACTCGAGGCTCGGGGACGCTTCGTTCGTCTACGTGCGAAGGGCGGTGATCGCTGGGTCAGTCTGAGCGAGCTCCAGCTCTTTGCGAAGATGCCGTCCGTCTGGCCTCCACGCGTGCCGGTAAACTTGGAGCTGACCGCTTCACACTGGGCGCAAATCGCGATCCTCGGTTTCGGACTGCTCGCGATCATTGCCGTGGTATTCGATCGAAGGAAGACGAAGACGAGCCACGCACTCTGGGCACTCTGCGGCGCAGCAGGCCTTGTGGCGATCTACGGGATCGTGCGCGCACCATGGGGCGATGTCGCGGTGATCGATCTCTGTCGGGCCATCGCCGCAGCGGTCGCTTGCGCCGTGGTTCTCAAGCTAGGACAACCCCGACCTAGCGTGCATACGAGGTTGCTCACCGGCCTTCTCGGAACCATGGCGGTCCTGGCACTCGCCAGCTTCTACAATCTCGGTCATCCGCAGTTCTACGACAGCGCCCAGGGTGAACCGACATACGTTCACAGTTGGGACATGCGCGTGTACTTCCCCGCGGTGAAGTACTTCGATGAGCTCGGTTACGACGGCGTATACTTAGCGAGCTTGAAGGCTTACGCCGATGAAGAGCTCGACGGCCGGATCGAGTCCATCGCCGAGGTCGAGGTTCGAGACCTGCGCGACTACGAAATGCGGACGGTAGCCGACCTCGCCGAGGAGATTCAGGGCGTCGAGGCTCGGTTCTCGGCAGAACGCTGGACGGAGTTCAAACGGGACATGTCGTACTTCTGGGGCTCGATGGGGCGGCGCGCCTACCTAGACAGCCTTCGGGACCACGGGGGCAACGCCACCCCGGCTTGGCTCCTGGCCGCGTACCTGCTCTACCATTCCGCCGAAGCGAACGAGTCGACCTTGCTCTTCGGGGCGGTCTTCGACCCGCTGCTCTTGCTCCTGCTCATTGCCGTCATCGGACGCACCTTCGGTCTTCGCGCCGCGCTGGTGTGCATGGTCGCCTACGGTGCGACCACCGTGTACCAGTTTGGAAGCAACTGGGGAGGATCGACGTTTCGCAACGACTGGATGGTCCTCATCGGACTGGGCGCCTGCGCACTGAAGGCGCGGCGCTGGACGGTCGCGGGAATACTCCTCGGCTGGGCTTCAATGATTCGCGCCTTCCCCGCTCTCGCTCTTCTGTTCCTGGCGGCGCCCATCGGCTGGCGCATGCTTTCAGCGCTTCAGGGTGGCAACGAAGGCGCCCGTCCGATGACGGAGCTAGGGCCCTTGCTCAAGGTCGGAGCTGGGGTCTTGATCATCGCTTTGGGCCTCGGCGCTGCCTCGACGGCTGTATTCGGATGGGAAGAGTCCTGGGGCGCGTGGTCCGAGAAGATCGCGATGCATGCAAACCGACCCAACGTGAACCACCTCGGGATTCGGGCGCTGGTCAGCTACGACTCCGACAACCTCTGGGACACGCTCCGTGCGCGGGGGGAGGACCCCCAGCTCTGGGGTCCGCGAACGGGCGAAACGATGAGGGACCGTCAGTGGCTCATCCTGCTCGGAATGTTGTTCTATACGGCGCTGGCCATTCGCGCCTGCCGAAAGCTGAGGCTCTCGGACGCCGCGCTGATCGGAACCATGATGATACCGGTCTATCTGTACCCGTCGAACTACTACCTACACGTCGCGTTTCTCTGGCCGCTCTGCCTCGCCGCCTGGCCGGGCGGGACCCGCAACGCCCAGTGGACGGGAATTGCTGCGACCGTTCTCGGCGCCTGCGCGATCGAATGGTTCTCCTGGCTGATTCCGGGCAACTACGGTCGCTTCTTGTTCCTGAGCGGCGTGCTGCTAGTGGCGATCGCAATGATTCTCGCGATCCCGATCTTCGCCGACCGCAGAGCCGTCGCTACTTCCGGAACTGCTTGAAGTCCGGCGACCGCCTCTCCATGAATGCGGAGAAGGCCTCCATGTTGGCCGCAGATCCCATGAGCTTCTCGAAACCTTCCATTTCGAGCCGACGTGCCCGCTCGACCTTGTCGCCGTGCATCGCCTTCATGATCCGCTTGATCTCGACCAGCGAGTCGATCGGCCACTGGGCGATCTCGCGGGCCTTGCCGAGCGCGGTCACCATGAGCTCAGCGTCCGGAAGGACGCGGGTCGCCATCCCGTACTCCAGTGCCTTTGCGGCATCGAAGAACTCTGCGGTGAATAGCAGCTCCGCTGCCTGCTTGTGGCCGATCGTCGCCGGACCGAGATACCCGGCGGCGGCCTCCGTGACCAGCCCGAGGCTGGCGAACGGGAAGCGCAGCTTGGTGCTCTGTCCGAGATACACAAGGTCCGCGTGAAAGAGCACCGTCGCGCCGAAGCCGATCGCACATCCCTTCGCCGCGCAGACCAGCGGTTTGTCGAAGGCGCAGATCGCATCCATCATCCGCTCGAACGGTGGCTCGCCCTCTCGACTCATGTCGATCGCAGAGAGGTCGAGGCCGGAGCTGAAATCATCGCCAGCTCCCGTGAGGAGAACCACGGCGACCTTGGGATCGGCGTTGGCTTCCGAAAAGGCGTGACCGAGCGCGAGGAATGCATCCGAGTTGAACGCGTTCCTCCGATCGGGGCGATTCATCGTGATGGTGAGCACGCCCTCATCGTCGAGAGCCTGGAGTACCGGTGGTTCCGACATAGGAGATGTCGTAGCACAGCGGCGGGATCAGAACGCCCGGCCGCCGCGTTCGCGCAGAAGCCGTGTCAGGTTCTCCAAGACGATCGAGCGAGTGTCCTTGCTCTCGAGCGCTGCGGCATGGAGCAAATGGATCGGGCGAAACACGTGCGAGGCTGCGATCAGCTCGCCGTCACGACTCGACGCGGTGGTGCTGAACTCGGCGCTTAGCGAAGCGGCTTCGAATCGGTCCCCGGCCGGAAGCGCCAAGCGAAATTCGCCACGAAGGCCTTGGAAGAGCCCTTCGCTGGTCGAGTGGATGTCCGCCAACCGACCACTGACGGCGTGCGGCTCGGCCTCGCTCGGAGGGGAGCCGAAGAGTTCGGCCACCGGGCCCACCGCAGCACCGACTGCCAAGACCGGGGCGCCATTCCAGCAAAGTTGGCGGGCCCACTCTCGAAGCCGTTCGCTCCGCGCAGCGCCGGGTCGGGTCGCGATCACCGCGAGCTGGTCCAGCTCGTCCTGCGTCACCGAAGCGCTCAGGAGCGGACCCTCGGACACCTGGGAGCCACGCCGCCGGAG
>CBDUCC010000255.1:0-5932 GCA_965365555.1 uncultured Myxococcales bacterium
ACGGGCTGTTGCCTGCACAAATGTTCCCTGTAAGGTTTAGCAGGTAGGATAAAGGTACAGATTGTCGCCTATCCTGTCAAAGAAGAGACGATCGCCGATGGAAGGATCAGCGCGGAGGCTCAGGTTCGCCGTCGTCTGTTTCAGAATCATTGGGGTTTCTGCCAATCGCAGGGAGTAGCTCGAGCAAGCCGTCCATCCCCCGTCCATCGGTGAAGCCCCGCCAGAAGCCCTTGGCGATCGTGCTCATCTCCTCAGGATCGATACCCTCGACCACCTGCATCGCGAGCTTTGCGGCGCCGCGCACGACATCGAGCCCGAGCCCCGCTGCGGCGAAGGCGGGCATCGGGTGGAGGATCAGGTGCCGGGTCGCGTAGGCCTTGGCCCACTCGCCCGACGGACCCGCGGCGAAAAGCCGCTCGGCGGTGGGTCGCTCGAGAAAGAGCCCCAGGTGGATCTCGCCGAGCTGCCGGCGAACCGCATCGGCGACGACCCGATGGTCTCGCTCCCAGGCGCCTCCGAGGGGTCCAGCCCATTCGGCCATCGCGACCGGGCCGGCGAACGCGTCGAATCGGCCGCCCTGTCGTCGCAGCGCGGCACCGGTCCAGAGCTGCCCTTCGTCGAAGATTCCGAGGACGACGGAATGCCCGTCCGGCAAGAGAAGGTCGGTGGCCGACTTGGCGGCTGGAGCGGCGGCGAGCAGCACGTCCGGAAACGGGTTGGGCCAGACCCGAAGCCAGTTGCCATTGCCGAGCTCCCGCACGACTTGGGCGAATCGCATGACGCGACTGGCGAGGTCCTGGTCGGGATCGAGGGGCTCGGCGAGGTCGTCGGAGAGCTCGCCCATCGCCCGATCGCGCATGACGATGCAGGCCGTCGCGTCGGTGGCGGCGCAGAGCCCCGGAAGGTCACCGGGAGCAGGCAAAGACCTCGGGTCGAGCATCCCACGGGCCGTGTGGAAGCTCGCCACCGGAACGCCGACGCGGTTCACGACGACGACCAATACCCCGCCTGGGGCGTTGTCTTCGGCGACCAGGGATACGAGTCGATCCCAGGACGGCCCGTCGAAGCCAAAGAAAGCGAAGTCCTCGCTGATCACGCGCGGACCTTAGCACGGCATGGCTAGCGAAGCGTCGTCACTGCCGCCGGATAGGCGTCCACCATGAGGTAGACGCGGAGGGCGGCTGGGACCTCGGTGGCGTCGCTGAGATCGAGAGAGACCGTCTCGATCGTGCCGTTGTCGGGCGTCTGCGACGTGGCGAAGGTGTAGTTCAACCCGACGGGCGTCCCACGGGTCGCGTCGAGCGCGAGAAGGCCGAAGTTGTGCGCTTCGCTCTGAAGCGTCGTGCCGGCGAAGCTCGCGATGACGCGGTTGCCGTCCCGGGCGATCGTCACCTCGCCGAGGCCCTCCGGCGCGCTTTGAACGCCGCTGCCGTACGTGCGGAACTCCGCGCCGCCGACTGCGTCCAGGAGCCCGGTATCGACGTTGCAGAAGCCGAGCAGATCGAGGAATGGGCCGTAGAAGTCGATCTCGTCGCAGATCGTTTTCGCGTTGAGCCACGGGCTATGCATGGGAGCGCCGCTCGCATCGAGTGTCGTGGCCACGCGGAAGAATCGAAAAGGAAGCGGGAAGCCGTTGAACTCGATCGTGAAGCCTTCCTCGTTGATCATCGTCAGCAGTCCATCATCCCAGCGGAACACGAGCGGGAACCGGACGTCCGAGCTCGGTGCCACGATCGTTTCCCCTTCGCCGTCGAGGGTGCCGCCCACGCCCCAGGCGATGATCTCATCGCTGCTTCGCTCCACCAGTCCGATCAGATAGTGAATCGAATCGAAACCGATCTGGTTGTAGCTCGGGAGGATCGTGGGCAGAGGGGCGGCGATGCGATAGAGCTCGACGATGCCGGTGTCCTCGCCTGGCGCAGGTGCAACTTCAAACGGAAATTCGGTCGGAGTGCGCGGAGCGATGTCGAAGGTGAACGTCTCGTCGAAATCCCCCCCGACACCTTCCTCGAAGGTGAACCGCAACCCCTCGCGCGAGGCCAGGCTGTCGAGATATCGGCCCCTGACGCGCACCTGGATCGAGCCGCCGGCGTCTCCGAGCCAGGGGGCGCGAGGTACGACGGTGATGTAGCGCCGGTCCCCCGAAACGTCGGCATCGAGCTCCGTCCCGCTGTCGGTTGTCACCTCGACGCTATCGGAGGAAATGGCCGCGAGCTTGGTATCGCCGTCCTCTCGCACGAACAAGGTGAATGTCAGCGCTTGGTTGGCGGTGATCCTGGGCGGTGGCTCGATTTCGAGGCCGCCGAAGCTCGTCGTGAAGACCATGAAGACCCCGTCGGCCGGAAGAGGTTCGCCCGGACCGACGGTGCAACGGTCATCATCGAGGTTCGGCCGCAAACAGTAGTCGTAGGGAATGCCGAAGACCTCTCCGGTTTCGCCCGAAATCACGATTTGCTCCTTGCCGAGGGCGGGCGATGCGTTGAGGTCGTCGCGCTCGTCATCGATCAGCTGGAGCGACCAGCGCAAGGAGCCGTCCGGGTTGAGCACGAACATCTGCCCCTCGCCCGAACCGACGTAGATGTTTCCGTCACCGTCGATGGCTGGCGAGGAACGAATGGGCTCGCGCGTGTCATAGGCCCAGACGACGGAGCCATCCGATGGATCGATGGCATAGATCGTCCCGTCGGCCGACGGCTGAATGATCGTTCCGTCTTCGGCCTGAGCCGGGCTCGCATAGATGTGGTCGCGGGCGCCGTACCTCCACTGCTCCTCGCCATCGCTTTGGCGGCTGCCGTAGAGGAAGCCGTCGAAGCCACCGACTGCAACGAGTCCGTCCGGCTGGGTCGAGGCGATCATCGGACTCGCCGCGACGGTTCCGCGTGCAGCGGCGCTCCAGCGCTGCGTGCCGTCGGCCGAGTCCAGGGCGAAGATGTTCTCGAAGAGTGGGTAGTTGCTGCCCATGAAGAGGCGTTCGGTTTCCGGGTTCAGCGCGACGAGCGACCAGGTCTGGTCCTCGGTCCGGAAGCACCAGCGCTGGGTCGCGGTATCGCGATCGATCGCGTACGTGCACCGGTTGTCGTTCGGCACGTACAACGTGCCATCGGTTCCGATTGCGACGTTCCCCTCGAACCAGTTGATCAGGGCCTCGTTGAGCTCGGGCGGGTCGGCTTCGAAGGTCCACACCTCGTTTCCATCGCGGTCGAACGCATAGAGGAAACCATCTCCCGAGCCGACGTAGACGAAGCCACGCTCGTCGAGCAGTGCCGAGGAGTCGATTACTTCTCCGGTCAGCGCGGACCAGAGCTCATTGCCCTTCTTGTCGAGCTTGTAGAACACCCGGTCCCCAGACCCGACGTAGATGTTCTCTTCGCCGTCGATGACTGCGGTCGAAAAGATCCCCTTTCCAGTCTGAAACGACCAGGGCTCTGCACCGTTGTCGATCGGAAGCACCGGACTGCGCCCACTCTGCATCGCGGTTCGGCGAAACTTTGGCCAAGGGCTCGCGCTATCGAGAGGCACAGAGTACTCGAAGATCTCGACCTGCGTGCGCTCTTGGTCAGCCTCGTTGGAAGAGCATCCGAAAACGCCGATCGCAGCCGAGACCATCGCGACGACCGCCAGCCGATGCGCTGTCTCAAGTGCGCTCATGGACCACCTCCTTCGCCGTCGGAGACCGTACGCATGCCGCAAAGGATGGTCAACGTCGGCCGGCACTGATTCCTCGGTTGTCACATGCAACCCTTGCGTGCGCGCAAACTTGTCGCGTACAACGCGTGCGTGGGCTTCGTTTGGGTCGCCATCGGAGGGGCTGCCGGCTCCTGTCTTCGCTACGCGGTGTCGCTCTGGCTCGGCTCCGTCGGCATCGGCGACGGCCAACTTCCCTGGGCGACATGGACGGCGAACCTGCTCGGCTCGCTCGGGCTGGGACTCGTGTTCGTGCTCGGGGAGGACCGGGCTCTCCTAGGCGCCGATTTACGACTGCTCCTAGGGACCGGTTTGATGGGCGGCTTCACGACCTACTCGGCGTTCAACCTCGAGAGCATCGGACTGATGCAGGCCGGGGCCTGGGGCCGCGCCATGCTCTACATGGGTGGAACCGTCGTGTTCTGCCTCCTCGCGGGTGCCCTCGGACTCGTGCTCGGGCGCGCGATTCGCGGTTAGCTCAGGCGCCAGGTGGGCCCATCAGCCAGAGGCGCACCGAGTGAAGCAGCGCGTACAGCGCGCCCGCGCCGAGTGCCGACCCTCCGAGCCAATACTGTTCGCGCGACAGCAGAATCGCGCCGGCAAGGATCAGCGCGCTCACGATCAGGCCGCTGAAGGCGCGCCGACCGAGCCGATCGGCGGCGGCTTCCAGATGTGCCTGCTGCGTACGGACCGTAAAAGCGCCCTTGCGCAGATCCTCGAGAATTTCCTCGATCTGGAGCGGCATCTCGCCGGCGGCCGCGCCCAGACGGCGCAGTCCGCGAAAGGCGTCCTCCGTCATTCGCTCCGGTGAGTACCGCTGCTGCAAGAGCCGAAGGAAGTACGGCCTGACCTCTTCCAAGAGGTCGAGCTCAGGGTAGATCTCTTTGCCAATACCCTCGACGGTCATGAGGCTCTTGCCGAGCATCAGGAACTCGCTTGGAACTTCGAGACCGAACTTTCGGGATCCCATCACGAGGTCCCGGATCAGCGGGCCGAGGTCGATCTCCTTCAGGCGCTTGCCGAGGTAGCGGCCGGCGAGGGCGGCGACCTCGGCATCGTAGGCGTCGCGGTCCACCTTGCGCGTTGGCCGACCGATGGCCCAGAGGGCATCGGCCAAGCCGCGGTAGTCCTCGCGCACCGCCGCCAGCACCAAGTCGACCACTCGGTCTCGCATCTTCGGCGAGAGCCGGCCGACCATGCCGACGTCAACCATGCCGATCACCGGCGCGTCCTCGGACCCGAGGATGATGATGTTTCCTGGATGAGGGTCGGCGTGGAAGAAGCCGTCTTCGAAGATCTGCTGAACGATGATCTCGATCGCCCGCTTGGCAATGAGCTCTCCGCTCACCCCGGACCGCTCGGCAGCGTATACCTTCTGGCCTTCGAGGTACTCGAGCGTCAACACGCGCTTCGCGCTCGCGCCACGGTACACCTTCGGGAATTTGGCGTGTGGGTTCTCCGCGAAGTTCGTTGTGAAGCGTTCGTGGTTGTCGGCCTCGAGGGAGAAGTCGAGCTCGGCCGTTACCGAGCGATCGAACTCCTCGACGAGGCTGAGGGGCCGGTAGAGATGGGACTCGGGCATCGAGCGAACGATCGCCTTCGCGAGCCAGTAGAGGAGGTCGATGTCCCGCTCCATCACGGTGTGGACGTTCGGCCGCTGAACCTTCACGACGACCTCGTGTTCGTGGTCGCCGTCCTTCAGGCGCGCCCGGTGGACTTGGGCGATCGAGGCCGAGGCGAGGGGGGACTCATCGAACCAGGTGTAAACGTCTGCGAGCTCGCAGCTGAGCTCTCGCTCGACCTGCTCCCGGATGGCGTCGAATGCAACGGGCGGCACCTCGTCCTGAAGCTTCTTCAGCTCGATGAGGATGTCCTCCGGGATCAGGTCCGGACGGGTGCTCATGATCTGGCCGAGCTTCACGAACGAGGGGCCGAGGTCCTCCAGCACCTTTCGCAGACGGATGCCGGCCGGCATGCGACCGCCATCCTCGCGTTTTCGGCCCGGGATCAGGCTTGCAAGCCCGGTGCGCTCGACGACCTCGCCAAACCCGTGGACCGCGAGCACCGCCGCGATTTGACGAAGCCTCTCGAGGTCTCGTGCCGTCGTGAGCAAGGACGCCATCGGTGGCAAAGAGTAGCCCGGACGTCGTAATTGTCTCGCCGTCTTCGTATTTACGACCAGGAAACAGTCCTGAAATAATCGGGGGGTACACCGTCTCGCATCGGCGGTTCTCGTTGGGCTGCTTGA
>CBDUCC010000256.1:0-5927 GCA_965365555.1 uncultured Myxococcales bacterium
GTACCCGCCCCAAGAGAGAAGCCCATGTACCGAAACGCCGCCCTCGCCACGCTCGCCGTCATCTTCGCCCTCGCTCCCGTGACCCAGCCTGCCCGGGCCGAGCTCGACGAGAATGCCGGGATTTTCACCGCGCAGCTCCCCGAGGCGGGGTCCTCCATTGCCTGGGGTCAGGCGGTCCTCGTGCTCGACAGGCCGGTCGAAGAGGTTCTTCCGGTGATTCGCGATTATGCCAACTACGTGACTTTCATGCCGAATTTCACCAAGTCGAGGGTGCTCGCCCAGCGAGGCAGCCGAGCGACGGTCTATATGGAAGTGAGCGTTGCCAAAGGTGCGATCACGCTCTGGGGTCAGCTCGCGCTCGCCGAGCAGCCGCGCGACGGCGACCTCTACGTCGTCGAGGCTCGGCTGATGGAAGGCAATGTCGACGCCTTCAACGCGAGCTTCTCCCTGCGGCCCGTCGCTGGGGGGGCGCGCACCGAGGTGGACTTCCGCATCTTCGTCGATCCGGACATCCCGCTGCCGTCCTCGGTATTCAGCCGCGAGAATGAACGGGCCGCCGGGCGCACCGTTCGAGCTCTCCGCGCGAGGGTCTTCGAAGGGCCTCGGGGTAGGACCTGAGTCAAGGCCCCTCGCTCCGCTCCCGACCTTGACTGGGTACGACCCCATGCTACGAACGCGCGCCGCTAGGGCGTAGTCCTTGCCCTAGCTGCGATCCGGCCCCAAGCGCCGTTCGGAGTCGAATCCGGGGCCGACCGGGAAAACCGCTGCGATGAACGTGCTATTTACAGCTCTCCTTTCTGAGGGCTCCATCATCGACCTCGACGGTACGATCTGGCTACAGCTCGGGCTGTTCGCGATCGCCTTCTTCCTCTTCCGGCCCCTGATCTTTCGCCCCATGGTCGCGCTCTTCGAAGCGCGCGAGCAGGCGATCGAGGGCTCCAAGCTGGAGGCGCTACGGCTTCAGGACGAAGCGGCCGCCGAGACGGAGGAGTTCGACGAGGAGATGCGCCGCCTCCGTCTGCAGGCCGGCGAAGAACGCGACAGGCTCCGCGCCGAGGGCAAGCATCTCGAGCGCTCCGTGCTCGACCGAGTTCGCCAGGAGACCGAGAAACAGCTTGCCGAAGCCGACCAGAGGCTCGCTGCCCAGGCCTCGAAGCTCCGAGCCGAGATGCAGAACGACGTGCCCACGCTTGCGAAGCAGATAGCGTCCAAGCTCTTGAGCCGGGAGGTGCAATGATGCGCGACCTTCGCGTTCTCGTTCTCGGCCTCGCCATGGCGCTCCCGAGTCTCGCCCTCGCCGAAACCTCGCACGGGGAGTCGGCCGCCCACGAGATCGCCCTGGAAGCCGAGGGTCACGACGGCCACGGCGAGCTGACCTTTGGCGGACTGATCCGTAGTCCCGAGTTTCAGGGCACCGTCGTCAATTTCCTGGCGCTGCTCGCTCTGTTCGCCTGGGTGATCCGAAAGAAGGGCAATCCCGCGCTTGCTGAACGCCGCAAGCAGGTCGAGCAAGAGCTCGCGGAGGCCAAGCGTCTTCGCGAGGAGGCGCAGAAGCGCCACATGGAGACCCAGACGCGGCTCGAACGGCTCGACCAGGAGATGGTCGCGATTCGGGCGGAGATGGTGAAGGCCGGCGAGGCCGAGCGCGATCGCATCGTGGCGCAAGCCGAAGAGAAGGCCGCCCGCATGCGCAAGGACACGAGCTTTCTCATCGACCAGCAGATCAAGCAGCTTCGCCAGGATCTGACGCGCGAAGCCTCGAGCGCCGCCGTCGCGGCGGCACATGAGCTGCTTGAGCAACGCACGACCGAAGAGGACCAAGATCGGCTCGCCGAGGCCTACCTCGAGCGACTCGACGAGGTCATCGAGGAGAGGCGATCATGAGTGCGGTCGGACGACGCTATGCCAAGGCCCTGTTGGACCTTGCGCGCGAGCAAGGCGAGCTCGACTCGGTTCTCCGCGACGTGAGCGCGATTTCGGACGCCTGGAAAGAGAGCGCCGAGCTCCGCGAGATCGTTCGCAACCCTGTCTTGCCGCGGCCGGCTCTGAAGTCGACGGTGGACGCCGTTCTGGAGAAGCTCGGAGTCACTCAGCTGACGCGCAACGCGGTGGGGCTTCTCGCCGACAAGGGCCGGTTGCCTCAGCTTCAGGAGGTGCTCGAACGCCTCGAGGAGCTCGCGGAAGCTGAGACGGGCAAGGTTCGGGTCGAGGTCACCAGCGCCAAGCCGTTGAGCGAGGCCTACTACGGCCGCCTCGCCGAGAAACTGCAGCGAGTCACGGACCGCCAGGTCGTCCTCGTGAAGAAACAAGATCCCTCGCTCATCGGTGGGGTGGTGACTCGCGTCGGCGACCAAGTGTTCGACGGGAGCCTCAGCAACCGACTGGGCGAGCTGAAAGAGACGTTGCTCGCGGACGGCGACACGCCCTAACCGCATCGAATCAGGAGCCTTGCAACATGCAACTTCGCGCTGAAGAGATTTCCAACATCATCAGGCAGCAGATCGCCTCGTACGACAAGTCGGTCGACGTGGTCGAGACCGGCACAGTGCTCACCGTGGGCGACGGCATTGCACGTCTCTACGGACTCGAAGGCGCGATGGCCGGCGAGCTGCTCGAGTTTCCAGGCGGCATCTACGGCATGGTCCTCAACCTCGAGGAGGACAACGTAGGTTGCGCGATCTTCGGCTCCGACGTCGGCATCAAGGAAGGCGACACCGTCAAGCGAACCGGCCGCATCGTCGAGGTGCCGGTGGGGCCCGCGCTGGTGGGCCGTGTCGTGAACGCGCTCGGTCAGCCGGTCGACGGCAAGGGTCCGATCGAGAGCAAGCTCACCCGCCGCGTCGAGCTCAAGGCTCCCGGCATCGTGGCCCGCCAGCCGGTTAGCGAGCCGCTCCAGACCGGACTCAAAGCCATCGACTCGATGATTCCCATCGGTCGTGGTCAGCGCGAGCTCATCATCGGCGACCGGCAGACCGGAAAGACCGCCGTCGCTCTCGACACCATCATCAACCAGAAGGGCAAGGGCGTCTTCTGCGTCTACGTCGCCATCGGGCAGAAGCAGTCCACGGTTGCACAGGTCGTCGACAAGCTCACCCAGTTCGGCGCGATGGAATACACCACCGTCGTCATGTCGGGCGCCTCCGAGCCCGCTCCGCTCCAGTTCATCGCGCCGTACACCGGCGTCACGATGGGTGAGTACTTCCGCGACAGCGGTCAGCACGCCTTGTGCATCTACGACGACCTTTCAAAGCAGGCCGTCGCATACCGTCAGCTTTCGCTTCTGCTTCGCCGTCCGCCAGGCCGCGAGGCGTACCCGGGCGATGTGTTCTACGTTCACAGCCGCTTGCTCGAGCGTGCCGCGAAGATGGCCGAAGAGTGGGTCGTCGTAAAAGAGGACCAGGAGCCGAGTCGTCTCGGCAACCAGGTCTTCGGAGGTCCCGAGTCGCGCCACGATGCCGAAGCCGCCGCCAAGGAAAAGGGCGCAGGCTTCGTCGCCAAGAAGCTTCCCGATTCGGGGGGCTCGCTGACGGCACTTCCGATCATCGAGACTCAGGCCGGCGACGTCTCAGCGTACATCCCCACCAACGTCATCTCGATTACCGACGGGCAAATCTTCCTCGAATCCGATCTCTTCAACTCCGGTGTCCGGCCCGCCATCAACGTCGGTATCTCGGTCTCGCGTGTCGGTGGCAACGCACAGATCAAGGCGATGAAGCAGGTCGCCGGTACTCTCCGACTCGAGCTCGCGCAGTTCCGCGAGATGGCGGCGTTCTCGCAGTTTGCCTCCGACCTCGACGCGGCAACCCGCCAGCAGCTTTCCCGTGGTGAGCGTCTCGTCGAGGTTCTGAAGCAAGGACAGTACGTACCTTGGCCGGTCGAGGACCAGGTGGTTTCGATTTTCGCCGGCACCCACGGCTTCCTTGACCCGCTCCCGACCGAGTCGATCGGCCGCTACCAAACCGAGCTTCTCTCGTACCTCAAGGCCGAGCGGCCTTCGATCCTGAGCGACATCGTCTCGAAGGGAAAGATCGACGACACCCTCGAGAGCCAACTCGAGGATGCTCTCAAGGCCTTCAGCGAGATCTTCGAGCCCAAGCAGGACAACTGAAGCCCCATGGCAGCCCTCAAGGACATTCGAAAGCGCATTAGCAGCGTCAAGAGCACGCAGAAGATCACTCGTGCGATGAAGCTCGTTGCGGGGGCTCGCCTCCGCAAGGCGCAGGAGAACATCGAGGCGCTTCGTCCGTATGCTCTCAAGACCTACGAGGTGCTCAGCGGTGTTGCCGCCCGCGTCAGCCCCGAGGAAGAGCTCCATCCGCTCCTTGCCCGTCGTCAGCCCGAGAGGGTCATGCTCGTGGTTCTCACGAGCGATCGCGGTTTGGCGGGCGCCTTCAACTCGAACATCTGCCGCGCGGCGTTCAAGCGTTGGAAGGAGCTCGAGGCGGAGGGGAGTGAGGGGAGCTTCGGCATCATCGGTCGCAAGGGGCGCGACTACTTCAAACGCCGCGGAGCGAATATTCGGCACGACTTCCTCGGCGTCTTCGAGGATCTAAACGTCAACAAGGCGGGCGAGATCGGCCGCTATATCGTCGACGACTACACTTCGGCGGACCTCGACGCATGCTACCTCGTCTACAACGAGTTCAAGAGCGCGATCACCCAGCAGGTGGTGATCGAGCCTTTCCTTCCAATCAAGCCGATGGAGCTGCCCGAGGACGGCCTCGGGGATTTCATCTATGAGCCTAGCCAGAGCGCGCTGCTCAACAGCCTGCTGCCCATGTACGTCGAGGTCGAGATTTACCGGGCGCTCCTCGAATCTGTAGCGTCCGAGCACGGTGCGCGAATGACGGCGATGGACTCCGCCACCAACAATGCGAGCGATCTCATCGATCGTCTGACCCTGCAATACAACCGGGCCCGCCAGGCTGCCATCACCAAGGAATTGATGGAGATCATCGGCGGGGCGGAAGCTCTCAAGGGCTGAGCCCAGCTCTCGTGATACGCTCCGCCCGATGCCGGGGGGGCAATACCGACCGGCCGTCCCGATGGGCGGTCCAAAGCCGCTACTGTGGCTGGCCTGGGTCGTGGCCGGCGCTGCGATTTGTTACGTCGTAGGCGCGCCTTTTTGGGCGGCCGAGTATCCGATGATGACCGACTTTCCGTTTCACGCGGCGTCGTCATCGATCTTTCGGCACTACCTCGACGCCGGTTGGCACTTCCGAGAGCAGTTCGTCTTTCAGCTTCTCGCCGTCCCGTACGTCACACTGTACCTGCTCTCGGCGCTCTTGATGTGGGTCCTGCCGCCGATCGTTGCGACCAAGGTCGCCGCGGCCCTCATGCTCGCGATCTTGCCGTGCGGGCTGATGGTCCTGTGCTGGGGGCTCAAGAAGTCACCGCTTCTGGGACTTTGGGGGCTCGTGCCCGTCTGGGGCGTCGTCACTCATTGGGGCTTCATCCACTACGTCGCCGGCCTCGGCCTGTTCGCTGCGGGCCTGGGGCTTGCGTTGCGCGTCGCCGAGCGACCGAACCCTCGACTCCAGGCTCTTCTCGCGGGAGTCCTCGTGCTTCTCTTCTTCACGGACGTCTTTCGTTTCCCGATGATGATCGCGATGCTGCTGATCACGGCGCTAGCGATGAACCGTCGGGTCGATAGCGTCCGCCCTCTCTTGTTGACGGCCGGCATCGCAGGCGGACTCTTCATTGCCTGGTGGGCCACCCAGCCGGACCCGATGGCCATGGCCAGCGGCTGGAGTCGGCGTCCCGACCTCGGGCGACTGCTCGAAGTTGGCCGGTACGCGTTCGATATCTACCTCGGTGATGGCGACACGTTGATGTTTCGGCGGGTCGGCTTGCTCTTCGGGTTCACTGCCGTCGTCCTGGCGATCATCGCGATTCTTCGGCTGCGCTCCTGGCCGAGCGGCGGCTGG
>CBDUCC010000257.1:0-5923 GCA_965365555.1 uncultured Myxococcales bacterium
TGGGGCGCGGGCGTGGCCTTGGTCATTATTGGACCTGCGACCTCGGTCACGAGTACGTTCGGATCAACGCCGATTACCGGACGTGATTCAAACCGATGCTGCGCCACACAATCCTCCTCGTCGCCGTGCTGCTGGCCTTCCATGCACGCGCCGGCGCTGACAAGAACAGCGAACCGCCTCCGGCCGAGGTACAGGTCGAGCCAAGCCAGCCTAAGACGCTCTGCACGGGCAGTGAGAAGCTCGAGCGTGTCGCACAGCGTCTCGCAGACCAGCAGCAGATCCCCCCCTCGTCGGAGCTGATTCAAACGGCACGCGAGGAAGGCGTCGACGCGAATCCCGTATACGCGAAGTTCGGCGTGACCGGCGAGGTGTCGAGCTTCAAGGCCTGGGTGGAGGATCTGATCGAGACCGCGGATGCGCCTCTCATCTGCGGGCGCGCGCGCTCCGGTGAGCGCGTGGTGCTCGTGGCTGCCGTGCGGGCTGGCAGCATCAGCATGGTCGGCAAGAATCGGATTCACGCCGAAGTCATCGAAGACTTCCGAGATCCGTACCTCATGGTTCGAGACGCGGCTGGTGGTTCTCGTCGGATCGCCGTCGACGCAGAGGCCTACGGCTCCACCATGAGTTTGCCGAACGAGTGGCCGCGACCTCTCTTCGTCCAGCTGGTCGCGACCGGGCCAAACGGACCGCGTCCCGTCGCTGAGCGCTGGGTCGGAAAGATCCCGCAGCATGAGCCCACCCAGGGCGGGTCGCAGTCGCCGGAGGCCTGGCTGCTCCAGCTTCGGCGAAGCGCCGGTGCTCGGAGTGTGCGCAACAATCGACTGCTCAGCCGGGAGGCGACGAGTCACGCGCAGCACGTCTGCGATTCCGGGAAGCTCGGCCACGAGCTCGACCCTCATGGCGACCCCGAAGCCCGGCTCCTCGAGCGAGGGATCGAAGCTCGTGTCGTCGGCGAGGCGGTCGCCCGGGCGGGAACGATGCGCGAGGCCCTGCATGCGATCGAGGACAGCCCCAGCCACCGGATGACCGTCACGGACCCGCGTTTCACCGATGCTGGCTTCGGTCAGGCCAAAGACGACAAGGGGCGCACCTGCGCTGTCATCTTGCTCGCGTCGTGGCCGCGCAAGGTTCCGTAGCGCAGCTCAGCGAGCCGCCGAACGCCGGCTCGAAGCTACTTGGTAGGTCGCGACGAGGACCTGGGCCAGGGCGACTCCAGCGATAATCGTGCCGACGGCGCCTGCAATGAGCGCCGCGATCGTGAAGCCCTCGATCGAGGGCTCGGACACGGCCGCCGGCCAGACGGCCGTGCCGATGAGAAGAGCCGTATAGACCGCATAGAGGACGAGTAGGGCGACTCCCCAGACGTGGCAGCCGCCGCGAGTGCTGCTGTCCATGAACGCCATCAGGGCGAGCATCGCCAGTAGACCGAAGAGCATGTGCGTGGTCGCCGGCGCCCAGGACTGCCAGTGTCCGTCGACCGCAACCAAGCTCTCATGGCCGCCAGACAGCAGGAACCAGAGCCCGAGCGCAACGACCCCGATGGCGACGGCGGCGCGCGAAAGAACCGCGCCTCGATAGTAGGCCCGGAAGAGCAGACTTCCACTCAAGACGATGGTGGCGCCCGCGAGGATGATCCCCTCGGGCGAGATGCCGTGGACACTCTGCTGCCACAGGGCCACGCCGGTTGCGACGGCACCCATCGACAGCAGGGCGATGGCGCGGCCCCGATACGACATCGGCGTGAGGCCGAGGATCGCCATGGTGATCATCAGTGCAACCGAGACCAGGGCGAGCGGGTGGGTACCGCCCACGAGCAGTGCGCCGACCGCACCGGCCCCGCAAAGCCCCAGGCTTGCCCATCGTAGAGATCGTTCGCCGGGATTCGATGGCCTCATCTGTTCGCGGAGCAGGTCCGATGCCAGAATCGGAGGGCCTGCCGGGACCGGCATGTTCGCTAGGCTCGTGCTCTGCTCGGCGGGCTTGGTCCTCGCCTCCTCGGCCGCAGCTTCGAGCGGCGAGGGTTCCTCCAAGGCGTGTTCCGAGGTCGTCGCATCTTTGCGACGCTTGAGCGGGAGTACCGAGGCCGGTCCGCTTGCTTCACGCTCGCGGATGGCGGTTTCATTCAGCTCGGTGACCGGCTCCGATCGCTCGGGCTCCGACAGGGCAACGACGGCGACGGCGCGCGCGGAGCTCCCCGCCGGCGCGACCGGCGCGAAGTTGGCACTGAGTCGCTCGGGGGCCGCTCGGGTTCCACTTCCACTCGACTCGGACGCTCTCGCGATCGGGACGACCGGCTTGGCTCCCGGGACCGGCTCGCCGCAGGTCCCGCAGAAAGCATCCGTCCTCACCACTTTAGCGCTGCAGCTCTTGCACGTCGGCATCGATCGGGCCCGCCCCGTGCTCCGATCATACGCAGGAGTGCGAGGAGACTTCAACCAACGGAGTAGGCAAATGTGGGTGCCGAGCTCCGCCTGCCCAGGGTGAAGGGGATGACCACGACATCGGCTGCGGGTCTATGACAGAAATGTCCTAGCCAAAGCCGAAAGAACGCTGGAAACCGCGGTTTTTCGCCTCCCGCAGAGTTGGCACCGCGATTGCAATGTACAACGGCACTTACTTAAGACCCTCGCCGTGCACTTCCAGCTTGCCCGGCATCCGCACGGCGATGGGTCGTCCTTAACTTTCGTAAACTAGCGAATACAAAGCTTAACTTAGACTACTTCGCTTAATCACTCCAGCATCGAATCCTTCTTTTTGAAATGGGTCGCCTCCGGGTGGCCCATTTTGCTTTTCGTCCCGGCCTTTGCGGCCCCCATTAAAGACGGCCCATCGGGAGATGGGCCGCCACAGGGGATTTCGAGGAGATGGAGAAAACGGAAACTTGCAGCCGCCTAGCGCAGCGCTAGCCGACCGCTTCCAGGGCATCTTTCGCCCAAAGCTTTGCCTTTTTTAGCTGGTGGAGCTCCAGCTCCTCCCTCGGTGTGAGGCTCAGGCGACTGTCGAGTGCCGCAATGCGCTCGGCCAAGTCAGCGTGCTTCTGTTCGAGGTGGGAGCGCTGTCGCTCCGGAGGAATGGATCGAGCGTGGGGCTTGGTCATGACACCTCCCGGGTGTAGACGGGGTTCAAAAGCCAAGCTAGCGCCAGGGCAGGTCGCCCTACACTTATCTTACGGATCGAGAGGGGAATGATCAATCCCACTTTGGGGCGAACCGTGGTCGCCTTGTGTACCCATTCGAAGGGTGAATACTCCGTTCCGGGGAGCGTTTCAGGCATTGATGGGATGGAGAGTCGGCGCGATCGGTCTGTGTTTTGTGGGGCTTTCGTTGTTGTCGGGAGCTCGCGCGCAGGATCTCGAGCGGCTGGACGCCGCCGCGATCGTGACGCTGGTCCAGACGTTCTATGATCAAACGGCGACCCTCCAGGCCCACTTCGAGCAAACGCGATACACGCGGCTCTACGATCGCTACGATCGCGCGAGCGGCAGCGTGGTGTTCAAGAAGCCCGGCAAGATGCGTTGGGACTATGCGGAACCCAACGCTCAGGTGTTCGTGAGCGACGGTAAGAAGCTGCGAATCTATCAGCCCCCCGAGCGGGGCGAGAAGCGTGGACAGCTCATCGAGCGTGCACTCGATCAAGATCAATTGCCCTCGGCGTTTTCCTTCCTGACGGGCGGGGGCGATCTCGAGAAGGACTTCGAGGTCCGCCTGCTCGACCATGATGATGCGAAGTTCGAAGGCGGCCACGTTCTACAGTTGATACCGAGGAAGCCAACGCCAAACTACGAACAGCTCGTCTTCTACGTGCGGACGCTTTCGACCGGCGGCAAACGTGCGGGAATCGTCCAGCGCGTGTTGATCATCGACGCCGCAGGCAATCGCAATCGCTTCGACTTCTCCAAGCTGAAGTTCAATCGCGACGTTTCCGACAAACGCTTCGACTATCGCCCTCCGAAGGGGACCGAGCGCGTCAACCCATGAGCTGGCCGATGGCGCGGCGAAGTGCGGCGGGGCTTTCGGGGCGCACGAGGCGCGCATTCGGATCGGCGCCGAGGTAGCTTGGGATCGCGCCCACGCGGGTCGCGACGATCGGTAATGCATGAGCTCTGGCTTCGGCGAGGACCGTAGGCAGACCGTCCCCCCGCCGCGAGGGAACGACGAGCGCGTCGCATGCGTGGAGCAACGCCTGTTTTCGGGCGCCGGCCACCCATCCTTCGAATCGGGCGTCCACGCCGAGCTGCGCCGCAAGTGCGGTCAGCCGGGCGCGCTCCGGCCCGTCTCCGGCAATGTGAAGTACCACCTTGGGCTCGAGCCCAGCCGCGGCGTGCAGCAAGAGGTCGACACCCTTGATGGGAACCAGACGACCCAAGAACAGAAGGCTCGGCTTGTCGAGGCCGAGCGCCTGTTGCAGCTCGGCGCGGCTCCTCACCGGAGCTTCGGCTCGCTCGCAGGGCATGGCTCCGATCTGCGTGGTCATCGAGTCTGCGGGAAGGCCCGCGATACGGAAGAAATCGGCTCGATGCGACTCGCTCAGGAACCACATCGCGGTCGAGCCTGCCGCGATCTGGCGGGCGACGGGCCGGCCGCCCGGAATCTGGCCCAGCCAGCGAAGATCGGTGGCATGGGAGATGCACAAGTGGGGCCGACCCTCTGCGATCCTCGATGCTGCCCAACCGCAGGGGAGGCACCAGGAGCTCAGGAGCGCATCGCAGTCGCTCAACTCCGTACGGGCTCGCCACGCTAGGATCCCGGCGAACGTCAGCGCGCCGAGCCCGCGCCAGGGCGCGAGACGAAGGTTGTCGGGCACCCCACTGCCATAAAAGGACTGCTGAAGACGACGGGGCCGGGCATAGGACACCCAACGCACCTCGATGTTCGGATATCGCGGGGGTCTACCCTTCTCACCTGGCTCCGGTGCGAGGATGACGAGCGTCACACCGGCCTGAGTCATTCCCTTCGCAAGGGTGAGGAGAAAGGCGCCGCAGTGATCGCCATCGAAACGAGGGAATCCGGTCGTCAGGAGGCCGACCTTCACCGCCAGCTCACTCCACCGTGACGGTCTTCGCGAGATTGCGCGGCTGATCGACGTCCGTCCCCTTGTGGTCCGCCACGCAATAGGCGTAGAGCTGAAGTGGCACGACGGTGACGAACGGGCTCAACGCCTCCATCGTCGGGGCCACCTCCACGAACGAATCGCAGAGGCTCTGAGCTTGCAGGTCGCCCGCCGCTGTGATGCCGATGATCTTCGCTTCCCGGGCGCGTGCCTCTTGAAGGTTGCTGCACACGCGATCGTAGTGGCGGTCTTGAGGGGCGAGGACCAGGACCGGCACCTCCGCATCGAGCAGCGCGATCGGGCCGTGCTTCATCTCGCCGGCTGCATAACCTTCTGCATGCACGTACGAGATTTCCTTCAGCTTGAGCGCGCCTTCCAAGGCCATCGGGTAGCTGAGCCCCCTTCCCAGGAATAGAACGTCACGGGCATTGGAATAGTCGCTCGCCATCTGGGTGATCGACTCGAGCATCGAGCCGAGGCGTTCATCGATCAGGTGGGGAATGCGAGCCAAACCTTCGATCAACTCTCCGGCTTCGCCCGCGCTCAGCGTCCCACGGCGGCGCCCAAGCCAGATGCTGAACATCAGCAGGTTGGCGAGCTGGGCGATGAAGCACTTCGTCGATGCGACCCCGATCTCCGGTCCCGCATGCGTGTAAAAGCTCGCGTCTGCCATTCGCGGGATCGCGCTTCCGTTCACGTTCGCGATCGCGAGAACCCGTGCACCGCGTGCCTTCGCTTCTTTGGCGGCCATGAGCGTGTCGATGGTCTCGCCCGATTGGCTGACGGCGATGACCAGGTCCCCCTCGCCAACGACCGCATCGCGGCCCCGAAACTCGCTGGCCAGCTCGGCGATCGCAGGCATCCGCGCGATCTC
>CBDUCC010000258.1:0-5904 GCA_965365555.1 uncultured Myxococcales bacterium
GAACTTCTTGGTCTCGAGGAGCTCGCCGTCCTGTCCGTCGCGACGCACGACGAAAGAGGGGCGGGTGACCGTGTTCGCATCCTCGCGCGCTGCGACCATGATCGTGTTGAGGCCGGGCCGAAGCGGGATCTCGGCATCGAATGCCAACTCCTCGGGCGACGAGCCCGGTGGGTTGGACTCGTAGAACACCTTGTGGCCACTGGTCGTGATGTAGAGGTCACGCACGCGCTGCTGGTCGGTGGCCTGACCGCGGAGTGTGATGCTGTCCGCCGTGGTCGCATAGGTCTGAGGTCCATCGAGGGCGATTTCGGGGGGCGCGTTCGGGGTGCTCCATGCGACTTCGGCAGCGCCCGGCTTTCCGCTGCTTGCCGAGATCGCGTCATTCGCGACCCAGCCCGGGCGTCCACCGCCCATGTCGACGCGCACGAATGCGCCGCTGCGCGCCGTCATCGCCAGCTTGGCCGGCGCCTCGAGGCGGCCGATGACTGCGGCTCCCGCGTGAGGCCGCTCTCGAAGCTCCACGCCTGATGGAAGGGAAACCAGCGAGGCGCTTCCCAGAGCCTCGACCGCGCCCGGTTCCCGCACGATGGGAATCGTGACCTTCTGGCCCGCGGAAACCCCGAGCTGCGTGTCGACCACGCCGAGAAGAAGGGTCGCCTCATCTTCGTCTTCGAATTTTGGGTTCACCTGAAACGTGAACGGGACGACCCATTCCTCGCCTCGAGCGATCCCTTCTTTGCGCTCAAAACGGCCGTCCTGGAGCAGGATGCCCTCGCGGCTCTTGTTCTGCACGTTGGCTTGAACCTCGAAGCTGTCCGCTTCACCGATGTTCTTGACCGTGAAGTAGAGCGTGACCCGCTCGCCAGGCTGGACCTGCCCGTCGCCATTGCCTTCGAGGTTGTCGGCCACCTGAACGCCGTATGCGAAGCGCGGACGAGGGATCGAGCGAACGAGGGTACGCACCTCGACCGGTTCGGGAATGTGCCCATGCGCTTCCTCGAACTCGATGCGAATGCCGTCGGCTCGGTCCACGGTGGAACGCGGAATGCGGCAGACTCGTTTCTCCTCTTCCGTCAGGCACTGGCCGAGCGTGGTCGTCCAAGAGCGAGTTTCTCCTGGCGCAAGCTTGCCGAACACCACCTCTCGCCCATCGAACAGGTAGTAGTCGCTGCTCGTATTGGCGCGGAGCCGGTAGAGCGTGTGCTTGCCTGCGTTGGTGACGCTGACCTCCAGGGTCAGGGGCTCGCCCGCCTTGGCCGGCTCGTCGCCCACACTCGTTCGCGCGGTGACCTGGACCTTGCTCGGACCCTCATCGGGGCCAACGCGCCAGTCGACGCCGAGCTTCTGAAGGTCGCGCGCGACTTTTTCGTCCTCCTGCTTCTGAACCCGCTCGATGATCGGCTGCGATTCACGAAGCATCTGTTGCCGTTTCGAGGACTTCGCATTCAACACGAGATTCTTGGAGAAGCGAATCAGGAAGTTCTCCTTGTCCTCGTTCTCCTCCTCCTCCGGCTCGGATTCGAGGAGCCGCTGACGAAGCTCCGGGTTGAGGTAGTACCCCAGCACCACCGACGGGCGCTGGGTATCGGTCGCACTCTCGTGCGTGAGGTGAGCGTCGAGGTCGGCCTCGCGCATGTAGAACTCGTCGACCTTGAGGTCCATGTCGTCCTTGTCGACGGTCATGGGGCTGATCGCGATGTCGGGCACGATGCCTACGCCTTGGATCGAGACGTCGCCCGGGGTGAGGTACTGCGCGACGGTCAGCTTGAGCGCGGACTCGTCGGGAAGCGGATAGAGCACTTGGACGGAGCCCTTGCCGAAGCTTTGTTCGCCGATGATGAGAGCGCGATCGTGGTTCTTCAGAGCGCCAGCCACAATCTCGCTCGCGGACGCGCTCTGCGCGTTCATGAGGACGACCATCGGGTACCGCGGCTCCGTGTCACGAAGCTCGGCGTACTTCTCGTCGCGCTGCCGCGGGTCCTGCGACGAGGTCGTGACGATGGGTCCGCCTTCGATGAATGTGTCGGCAACCTCGACGGCCTGGTCCAGGAGCCCGCCTGGATTGCTCCGCAGGTCGAGTACCAGGCCGCGCATCTTCCGCTTGTGGAGATCGAGCAGCGCCTTGCGGAGGTGCTTTTCGGTGTTTCCTTGGAAGTTGTTGATCTTGACGTAGCCAACTGCGTCACGGAGCATTCGGTGCTCGACCGACTGAATGTCGATCACCGCGCGGGTCAGCTCCACCTTGCGTGGAGACGACCAGGCGCCAGCCTTGTTTTTGCGCCGAATGAAGATCGTCACCTTCGACCCTGGCGCGCCGCGAAGGCGCTCGACCGCGCCGTTCAGTGGCATGTTCAACGTGGACTCGTCACCGATCTTGACGATGCGGTCCCCCTTCTGCAGACCGGCCTTCGAAGCCGGCGTGTCCGCGATGGGACGGATCACGGTGAGCTCGCCGTCTCGAATGGAGATCACGATGCCGAGGCCACCAAACTGACCGCGCGTGCTCGTCCGCATCTCCTTGTAGACCTCGGGTGGAAGCAAGACGGTATGGGGATCGAGGGTCTTCAGCATCCCATTGATCGCGACGTACTCGACGTCTCGAAGCTCGATGTCGTCCTCGTCGGCGAGCTCCTCCTGGAGGAAGGCGAAGACCTCACGGAAACGGCCAGCCAAATCCCAGGGGCTGGCCACGTCGGACACCGCGAACTCGCTCTGGTCGCTGTTGACCTGGACCTTGAGGGTCTCGGCGCCGTCCTCGTAGTGGACCAGCACTGGGGCGATGTCCTCTTGGATGGCGTTCAAGCCCGCGAGCATCATGCGCTGGTAATCGACACGGCTGGGGTCGACATAGTCGCTGTTCACCTCGTGGATCACCCGGTTCATCACCTGCAGCTTGGTGAGGTCCCAGGGGGTCTTCTGCCGGGCTGCCATGGCCCGCGGGGAGGTGTCGATGTCAATTCGGAGCCCGTTTTCGACGGGCCAAGCGAACGATATGGTGAACGCCGCGACGACGACCACCAGGCCAAGCAGGGGCTTCCAGAGTCTTCTCATAGGATTTTCAGGGGGCAGGGAGGGTAGGGCTTCGTTAGGGGAGAATGACGAGTGTACCCTCGTTGAGCCCTCGGGCCAATTGGGTCTGTCGCCAATTGCGTCTGTTCTTTCCTAGGGTTATCGATGCGAGGTGCCACACAGAATCCTCCGGCAGCAGATCTCCCGGCCGGTGCTCGATATTTGTAAGGAGCTCCGCAATGCGGGCGAGCGCGCGTGGGTGGTCGGGGGTTGCGTCCGGGACACGCTTCGTGGCGAGCGCGTCAATGACTGGGACGTGGCGACGACCGCGCTGCCGGAGAAGGTCTCGAAAGTCTTCCGGAAGGTCATCCCTACCGGCATCGACCACGGCACGGTGACGGTTCTGTGGAAGGGCGAAGGGTTCGAGGTGACCACACTTCGCGGAGAGGGTCTGTACAGCGACGGCAGGCGCCCGGACCACGTCGTCTTCGTGGGAGACATCGACCAAGACCTCGCCCGACGGGATTTCACGGTCAACGCCATCGCGTACGACCCCGTCGATGGCACGATGGCCGACCCATTCGGCGGTCTCGAGGACATGAAGAGAAAGGTGCTTCGGGCGGTCGGAACACCGTCGGAGCGCTTCAGCGAGGACGGTCTTCGCATCCTCCGCGGTGCCCGGTTCGCAGCAACGCTCGAGTTCGAGCTCGAAGCCGAGACCGAGGCAGCCTTCCGAGGAGCTCTCGACACCTTTCGCAAAGTGAGCCCGGAGCGAGTCCGTGAGGAGTGGCTCAAGACGATGAAGGCGAGAAAGCCGTCGCGTGCGTTCGAGGTCATGCGTCGGACCGGCATTCTCGAAGTCACCTATCCGGAGCTGCTCGAGCAGGTTGGCTGCGAACAGAACAAATGGCATGCGTACGACGTCTGGAATCACACGATGCGCGTGCTCGACGAGTCGGAGGGGGGCCCGGTGGAACGCGTGGCCGCTCTCTTGCACGACGTCGCGAAGCCACGAACCCGGGCCCATTCGGACAAGACGAACGACTGGACGTTCTACCATCACGAGAAGGTCGGCGCCGACATGGCGGACATCTGGCTTCGCGAGTATCGCTTCTCGAACGACGAGCGGGAGCTGATCACCGCTCTGATCCGCCACCATCTCATCTGTTACAGCAGCGAGTGGACGGACGCGGCGGTGCGCCGCTTCATCAAACGGGTCGGGACCACGCGCATCGACCCGCTGCTGCGACTCGGCGAGGCGGACGCGCTGGGCAAGGGCCGCGAGGTGCACGCCGAGCTCGCCGCGCTTCATGAGCTACGAGGCCGGGTCGACCAAGTGATGGAGGAGGGAGGCGCACTCACGACCGGCGACCTCGCAGTTCGAGGAACCGACCTGATTCCACTGCTAGACGGCGGCGCCGGCCCAGCCGTCGGCAGAATTCTGCGCGCGCTGCTCGAACGGGTGATCGACGATCCGTCGTTGAACACGCGCGACAAACTGATGCCCCTCGCCGAACAGCTCGCAGCACAGGAGCGCTGAATAAGCCGGGACACGCACGCCCGCCCGATTCGCAATGATTTCAATCAGCTGCAAACCCAAACGCGAATTCTTTCGAACTCGGACTCGTGCAGTCCGGCATGAATTCGCAGTTGGGTCTGCAGGGGGCTGGAATTCTTGAGGTTCTGGCGGGGGTGCGTGTCCCCCGAGCCTTTCTTGGTCCTGGTTCGGGACTCGGGTAGCGTTTCGACGATGAGGGGCTGGCTTGCATTCTTGGTGGCTGCGGTGTTGCTCGCGCATTCCACGGCCGAGGCCAAGAAGACCGAGGACTTCCGGCACAGCTACGAGCAGGTCTGGGGAGCCGCAATTCGGCTGATCCGGGTCGACCAGGGCTATCCGATCAAGGACCGCGATCAGGGGGTCGGCTACTTCCTGTTCGACTACAAGGACGACAGTCGGATGTACCCGGGAAGCGTCGAGCTGGTTCGAATCGAAGACCAAGGGGGCGGGCCCATTCGCGTCGTGATCCAGATTCCGGCGATGCCGAGCTACATCGAACGGATGCTCCTCGACAAGCTCGAGAAGAAGCTCGTGCACGAGTACGGCGAGCCGCCTCCGCCTCCGAAGAAACCCGAAGAGCCACCACCGGAGAGCGACGAATAGCCGGTCAGGGAACGACCGGGTCCGCCACCGACTGCTCGAAGCAGAAGAGGCGCCCTCCGTCGCTGCCACAGGTTCGGAAGCTGCCATCCGTCCATGCGCGGAAGATCGTCGTCGTCTGTCCGACCGTCGACACCGAGTCCGAGCTGTCGCCGCTCGTAAGACCGAGGCAACCGTTGTTGTTCCCCACGGCATCGACGGTTCCGTCGATCTGGGTGTTCGTCCAGACGAAGCAGCCGGGCGGAACCGTCGCCGGGCTCGCCACGCAGATGTTGTTGGTGGGATTGCCCTGAAGGTCGAGCGACACCGGGGCATCTCCGTACTCGTCCAGGTCGATCGGATTCTCGATCGGGGCCTCACCCGGGGGCAACACCGTCAAACGGTCCCAACTCGATGCGATCTCCGTGCCGTCGATCAAGAGGTACGGCAACTGCGACCGCTCGAATCGCTTCGCCGGAGACGTGCAGGGATCGGAGGTCCAGGAGAACCAGTAGCCGCCGAGGCCTGCTGCCGCGGCAAGCTCGGCGCAGGTCCTGTCTGCACCTCGCGGTCCGCCGAGCGCGGCGTTCGACCAGTCGCTGCTCACGAACGTCAGGCCAGCGGGGACGCACGTCTCGTCGACGCAAACCTCCATCGCCCCACAGCCACAGGGCCGGTCGGTCGCGTCGCCGTCGAACTGGGGGCCTCCGTCCGTGATGCAGACCGAGCCACCGGTTCCGCCGGTGCCGCCGGTTCCG
>CBDUCC010000259.1:0-5900 GCA_965365555.1 uncultured Myxococcales bacterium
CCGGCTCGGAGGGTGGTGACCGGCACCACGTGCGCTGCGATCGTCTCTTCGACCTCGCGCCGGCTCTGCAGATGCTCGGAGAGCTGACCATCCTTGGGCAGCAGTCCGCCGAGGAAGACAATCTGCTTGACGCCCGCGGCAGCCGCCGCTCTCGCGAAGTTGTCCGCACACACCACGTCCAGGTCGGCGAAGCTCCCCTGCGTGAGTCGGGTCGTCGGCATCATGTTGTGGACGAGGTAGACGGCGTACTCCGCCCCACGAAGCGCGGCTTCCGCGTCCTTCAACGAGAAGAGGTCGCACGAGCGGTACTCCGCGAAGCCGCCGCCCGGCTGCCGCTCGGACCGGGACAGCCCAATCACGTGGAAATCCTCGCCGAGCGCGGGGGCGAGAGCTTGGCCCACGAAACCGGAGGCTCCGGCAATCACCACACGCGGTTTGGCTGCTGTCGACATCTTTGTCTATCTAGTGTCCAGGTTTTTGTGGTCAATACTTAGACAGAGGAATTCGAGGGAGAACGCAGGAATTGCGCCCCCACTCCTCGTTACGCAGAACGTTCGCCATAAAACCCTGGAAAACTCAATGAGTTGGGTTCATCGGGCCTGCTTGCCATGGCACGAAAATTGAAACATGTTCTAGTGAAACACGTTCTAGTTTTCGCAGATGGAGCCGCCGATGAGCAACGAGACGACGAACAGCTGGGCCGGGTTCGCCCGGGGTTGGTTCATGCTGATGTTCTCCGAAGAGCTGAAGCCGGGCGAGGTGGTCCCGATGACCCGCTTCGGGCAGGAGCTCGTGCTCTTCCGGACGGAGTCGGGGGAAGCCAAGGTCCTGGACGCTTACTGCCCTCACATGGGCGCGCATCTCGGGCACGGGGGCAAGGTCGCGGGCGAGGGGATCGTCTGCCCATTTCATGCGTGGAAGTTCGACGGCTCGGGCAAGTGCATCGAGATCCCCTACGCAAAGCGCATCCCGCCGAAAGCCGGTCTCGCCTCTTGGCCGGTCCTCGAACGCAACGGCATGATCTTCGTCTGGCACGATCGCGAGAAGAGTCAGCCGGATTGGGAGATTCCCGTGCTCGAGGAGTGGGAGGATCCGGAGTTCTTACCTTGGCGGTACGCAAAGCTTCCGATCAAGACGCCGCCGCTGGCGATCGCGGAGAACCTGGCGGACGCCGGTCACTTCATCCCGGTGCACAACACGCACCCCGTCCCGGGCTCTTTCAGCAACACATACACCGATCACATCGGCCAGCAGAAGATCAAGGCCATCGCGTATCCCGTGCACGGGGGCAAAGACGAGTTCGAGTCGACGGCGACCTATTATGGGCCGGCCTATCAGGTCACGAAGATGCACGGAAAGGGCCTGGGGGTGATCATCAACGCCCATACCCCGATCGACGACGAGAACGTGATGCTGCGCTTCGGCGTCTCCATGAAGGCGGCGAAGGGCATGACCGACGAGCTCATCGACCACTTCATCACCAACATGCGCGATGGGTATCTCCAGGACGTTCAGATCTGGGAGAACAAGATTTACCTCGAGCGACCGATGCTCTGCGACGGCGATGGACCGATCGGCGAGTTCCGGCGCTGGTACGCACAGTTCTACACCCCGCGTCGGCAGACCGCGGACGCGGCGGAATGAGGAGGGGGCGCATGAGCAGGAATCGAAAGCCGGATTTCGTGAGCCTCGCCCGAGACGCGAAACCGGTACTGAAGGAGCGCAACCCGCGCTGCGATGCCGAGCGCGTCGTTCCGAAAGAGACGATTCAGGAGCTAAAGGACGCAGGCTTCTTCCGCATGCTGCAGCCGGCGCGTTGGGGTGGATACGAGTGCCACCCGATCGAGTTCTTCGACGCGGCCATTGAAGTCGCCTCCGCCTGCCCGTCGACGGCTTGGGTACTCGGCGTCGTCGCTGTGCACAACTGGCAGTTGGCTCTCTTCCCGGAACAAGCTCAGCGCGACGTCTGGGAAGGCGCGCAGGGACTCGATACGCTGATCGCTTCCTCGTACATGCCGGTCGGCCAGGTCAGCCGTGACGAGGGCGGCTACCGCCTGAGTGGGAAGTGGGGGTTCTCGAGCGGCAGCGATCACTGCGAATGGACGTTCCTCGGCGCGTTTGGCCCGAAGGAAGAGGGCAAGCCGCCGGACATGTTCACGCTGCTCGTCCCGCGCTCCGACTACGAGCTCGTCGACGATTGGTTCGTCTCGGGCCTCAAAGGCACCGGGAGCAAGTCCGTCGTCGTGGATGATGCCTTCGTACCGGAGCATCGAGTCCACCGGATGTCGGATGCCTTCCGATTGAAGAGCCCGGGCAACGAGGTGAATGCGAGCCCGCTCTACCGAGTGCCTTTCGGTCAGTTGTTCACACGCACGGTGGCAACGCCGGCGATCGGAATGCTTCGGGGCGCGGTCGAGGCCTACCTGAACCTCAACAAATCACGGAAGGGCCGCGCCGACGGCAAGAAGGCCGCCGACGACCCATTCAATCTCGAGACCTGCGCGCGGGCGACCCTCGCGATGCGCGAAGTCCGCGCTCTCATGCGCAACGACTGGAGCGAGATGATGGACAAGGCGGAGGCGGGCGAGCCTATCGCCGTCGAAGATCGAGTCGCCTACCGTGCAAACGCAGGCGCAGCCACGGACCGCATGGTCAAGGCGCTCGACGAGCTCTTCATGGCGAGCGGAGGCACGGCGATCTTCCTCGACCAGGACATCCAGCGCTTCTTCCAGGACATTCACGGAGCGCGCGCACACCACGCCAACAACCCCCTCAAGACTCAGCGGAACTACGGCGGTCTGTTGATGGGGGAGAAGACCACGGATTTCTTTCTCTGAGCTGGCCACGGAAGCAGTCAGAGCGACGAACAGAAACGGGAGAGCGAGCATGAGCAACAAACCACGATTTCCGATTCCACGTTACCCGAGAGGATGGTTTCAGGTCGCCTATGGAGACGAGCTGAAGGCCGGAGACGTGAAGGCGCTGAAGTACTTTGGCGTCGACCTCGTGATGTTCCGCACCGAGGATGGAGAGGTCGCAGTGCTCGATGCGTTCTGCCCACACATGGGGGCGCATCTCGGGCACGGAGGAAAGGTGGAGGGAGACGGCATCGTCTGTCCGTTCCACGCCTGGAAGTTCAACGGCGCTGGCAAGTGTACCGAGGTCCCATACGCGAAACACCTGCCACGCAAGGCCAACATCACGGCCTGGCCGGTCATCGAGCGCAACGGCATCATCATGGTCTGGCACGACATCGACGGCAAAGATCCCGAGTGGGACATCCCGGTGATTCCCGAGTGGAACAACGAGGCTTGGACTCCGTACTGGCGCCAGCGGTGGAAGCTCCGCACACACAATCAAGACATGTGCGAAAACGTCGTCGACAAGGCCCACTTCCGATACGTGCACGGCATGGAGGTCGTCCCCCAGCCCCATACGATCCAGCTCGAGTACCCTCGCATCAAAATGATCACAGATGCGCTCTACAACACGCCACGCGGCGACGTGAACGGAGAGCTCGACGTCGAGGTCCACGGTTTCGGTTTCTCCGTCAGCCGCTTCCGGGGAATCGTCGAGACGACCAACATGGCGTCCGTGACGCCCATCGACGATGAATACTGTGACGTTCGCTTTTCATTTACCGTGAAAAAGATCGGCGGCGCAGAGATCACCGAGGGCGTGGGCAGGGCCTTCACGAAGGAGATCGCGCGGCAGCTCGAAGAAGACGCGCCAGTCTGGGAAAACAAGGCGTTCTTCCACCGTCCGATGCTCTGCGACGGGGACGGCCCAATCGCCGAGTTCCGAAGGTGGTGCACTCACTTCTACCCCGAGTGGTATCACAAGCAGGCGCAAGACGAGTATGATGGCGTGAAGGAGGTGAGCAAGCCGCTCACACTGGCAGAGCGACGTCGACGGCTTGCCGCAGCATAAATGGACAGCGGTTCTCAAACTCAGACACCGGCCACGCCGGAGGAAATCAGGTCGCGCATTCGGAGCGAGCACGCGCAGATCTCTGCGTTGGTTGCACGCGTCGAAGCGCTGAGTGAACGGGTCGGCGAGCACGACCCGAAATTGATCCTCGCGCTTCGCGAGGAGCTGCAGTCCCTCGGGGACTTGCTGACCGCACACCTACATTACGAGGAGTACCAGCTTCCAACGCTCGCCGCAGAAGGCACTGCCGATGCGGTCGCGGAAGAGATGCGGCGCGAGCACGAGACTCAGCGGGTGATGTTCGACGGGATAATTCGCGAGCTCGATGAAACTGCCGTGGGCGAGAAGCTGGTCATCGGTGTTCGTGAGCTGGCTCGTGCGATTCGAGACGACATGGAGCACGAAGAACGAGAGCTGCTGAGCAAGCCATGAAGATCATGTACAACCCCGCCACCTGCAACCACTACGGCGTGTGCTGCGAGGAAGCACCCGAGATCTTCTCGTTCGCCGAGGACGGAAGCCTCCTGATTCAAACCTACGAGATCCCACCGGACCTCGAAGACAAAGCCCGAGACGCCTGCATGATGTGTCCGACGCAGTCGATTCAGGTGGAGGAGTAGCGGCGGGGCCGCTCACATCCGCGTCAAGAGCTTGGTGCTCAGCATTCGTGCAGACGCGATGATCGGCGTCATCGTGTGACTCGATGCGCTGGTCGGAAAACCGGACGAATCGAACACGTAGACGTCCTTGGCCCCGTAGACCTGGCCGTCGGGGTCGGCTCCACCGTCACGCTCTGCGGGCGCGAACCGAACCGCGCCCTGCTGGTGCGCGCTGATCAGAGGCGCGGTCGCCGGCGCCAGAGAGAGGCCTCGGGCCTTGCTGGCATCGTTGGTCGAGCGAATGGCGATTGGCGGCGTCGTCGGTACCAGAACCTCGCGGGCGCCTGCGGCGAGATAGATCTTGGCAGCGGTCTCGACGGCATGCCGGAGCCGCTCGCGGTGATCCTCTCGCTGCTCGTATCGAATCGTGAGCCGGCCGTCGCGCGCCACCTCGACCCGGCCCGAGGGAGCGTCGGGGACGAGCAAAAGGGACGCGGCCATCTGGTCGTACCGCGCCATTGCTTCCATCGCCGCGGACCCAGAGAACGGCAGTAGGGTCGAGACGATCCCCGGCGTGCCCATGATCCCCTCGATCCGATAGCCCCAGAGGCCGAATTCGGGGTGGTCCTCCACTTCGAACTCGGTGACGGCGTACGACTGAGGGATCCCGTCGAACGCCGCGATTCGTTCGTCGAACAACCCGATGATCGAAAGTTGGGGTTGAAGCGTGAGATGTCGCCCTACGTGTTCATTTCCGATGCCGGAGCGCAAGAGGAGCTGCGCCGATGCGATCGCGTTGGCGGCGACGATCACGATCTTGGCCCGCACGGTGAACGCTCCCCGTTCGCGGTAGCCGCCGGCATCGAGGGTTCGGACCGACACCTCCTTGACGTCTTGGTTCGCCTTCGCGATCCGGACTGCTCGGGCGCGAGTGTAGACTCTGGCCCCGGCCTCGAACGCCTTCGGAAGCGCGACCATACGCGGGTTTCGTTTCGAATGAACCGGGCATCCGATGAGGCAGGTGCCGAGACCGCGGCAGCCGACGCGGTTGTGCAGCATCACCTCGCCGCGCAGGCCGAGCGACTCCGTGCCCCGACGAAGCTTGTCGTTGGCGACGTTGACCATGCTCTCGGGGATTCGATTGGCCGACAGATCGTCGAGAGCTGCGTCGACGAACGGGCGGAACGCGTCGGGCGCGTAGTCGTGGAGTCCGAACTCGTCCGCCCAGTGCCTGAGGACGCCATCCGGCGGAGGCACCACGTCGCAGGCGTTGATGACACCACCGCCGCCGAGCACCCGGCCCTGGAGCACGCTCACCGAGAGGTCGTGGCTCGCCCGTCCTCCCCGATCCATGTAGAGCTGGTCGTACAT
>CBDUCC010000260.1:0-5896 GCA_965365555.1 uncultured Myxococcales bacterium
CCTGCTGCCGATTCTCTTCCTCCTCAACCGCGCGGTCGCGGAGCGAGGTGACTGGCGTGCGCTTGCCCTCTTTCCCTTCGCGCTCGCGCTCCCTTGCCTCTACAACCACCACTTCATCGCCTACGGCTTCCCGTTCGTCGTCGCCCATTTCGTGCTCGAGCTCTGGCCCGAGCGACGCGCCTCAGGCTTGCTCCGAAAGCTCTTGTTCTACGGCCTCGGCGTGGTCCTCGCCCTCGGCATCCTGAGCATCTTCCTCCTGCCGAACTTCTCCTGGAACTCGGAGTTCCCCCGCGCAAAGCCCGGCGAGTTCGAGAACCCGCTGAGCCTCATCCAGATGCTGCTGTTGCCGTACCCGATCCTCGACTTCGAGCTTCAGCACGACCCGTTCGAACGTTACTACGCGCTCGGCCCGGTGCTCTTCCTGCTCTTCCTCGTCGGTCTGCGCCGCCGCATCTTCGCGCAGAAGGCTCTGCGCCCGCTGGTCCTGCTCGCCGGCCTCGCCTTCCTCACCGCCATCGGAAGCCTCGAACGGTTCGGCCTGCCGCCCATCGTGCCCTTCGACCTGTTGAAGGCCTTCGTCCCCGGGTACCAGGCGATTCGGGTCCCCTCGCGTTTCTTCATCGTCGCGATTCCGGCCATTCTGCTGATCACCGGCCTCGCCTGGCAGCAGCTCATCGACAGTGACCGCTTTGGCACGAGCGCGCAGCGCTGGATCCTCGCGGGCGCGCTCGTGCCGCTCCTCCTCTTCCACTTCGGGTACCTCCAGTTCAGTCTCTTCTCCGAGGAGCGTGGCGCCGACGAAGCCAAGCCCGCGGAGTCGGCCGGTTCGTTCTCGTGGGCCCCGGCCGGATTTGGCTTCCAGATGATGCGCGTGCTCGAACCGAACGTCGGCGTCCTCGATTGCTACGAGGCGCTCGAAGTGCCCCAGGCCGAGGCCCTCCGTCGAGACCGAGGCATCGTGCTCGAGGCGGACCCTTCGGTCGAGGTCGAGCGCATCGATTGGGGAGAGCTGGTCGTGCGCGCGCCATCGCCGAGCACGGTTCGATTCAACTTCAACCATCATCGGCACTGGGCCGTCGCCGAGTCGGATGGCGCGGCCAGTATCCGCTCCGAGAACTACCAGCCGTTGACCCTCCGCATCGACGACGGCAGCTTTGCGCGCCTTCGCTACACTGTGCCGGCCTGGACCCTCGGTATCCGGATCAGTCTTGCGAGCTTCGCCTTTGCGCTGCTCTTTGCCGCGGGCTGCCTCCTCGCCCGGCGCCGAATCCGCTAGCGAGCGAGCCCTGGCTCAGGCGACCGGCTCGACCGCAACCCGAGTCGAGTTGAGCTTCGGGGTCCCCGAGAGCGGATCCACCGTTCGATTGTCGACCAAGAGGTTGCGATTGACACCATAGACGATGGGCTCGGCCCCGTCGGCTGGGCTGAAGACCCGCGAGCCCCATCCATGCGGGATGCATACGATTCCGCGCCGTACCCGGTCGCTGATTTCGGCCGAGAGCTCAATCTCCGCAGTTGCCGAGCGCACGCGGATTCGGTCCCCGTCGGCAATGCCGAGCGCGCGCGCATCGTCGGGGTGAATCTCGCATCGGTTCTCCTGCTCGCGCTTCTGAACGTTCGGAAGCTCGGTGAGCCAGGAGTTCATCAGGTGAAGCTTCCGTGCCCCCGTCATCACGAAGGGGAATGCATCGTCCGGCGTCTCCCGCTTCCGAAGCTGCGACCGGAGCAGGTCACAGAACTCCTCGGGCGCTACGAGGATCGGCGCGCCCTTCCGGAACTCGGAGAACTGCCCGTAGCGCTTCTCCCCATGCGCAACCCCGTGCGGCGCCTCCTTGATGGCCTTGTACGAAGCACGCTTCGTCGCCGCGAGGGAGACGCGTTCCAGCAGCGAAGGCGTGAGCTCGACGCCCGGCCTTCGCAGCGTCTTCGCCAGCCAGCGGCTCGCCCGAATCGCGCTGTTCACCCCGCGCCGACCGAGCATCGGCACCCCCATGGCCAGGGCCACGTCCGTGCAGAACTTCCACTCGGGTTGAATGTCCGGCGGCGGCTTCACCGCCCGGTTCGCGTATTGCAGAAACGAGTCGCTCTGCGCATTGGCGAGGTTGAACGGCAGCTCTTCCCGCTCGAGCCAGTGCGGCACGGGGATGAGCCAGTGCGCATGCCGATGGCTCTCGCGCTGCACGAGGTCGATGGCGACCAGACAGTCGAGCGCGGCGAACGCCTCGTCGAGCGCGGCGCCGTTGGGTCCAGCGACCACCGGATTGCCTGCCTGAATGATGAGCGCACGCACCTGACCCTTGCCTGGCGTGTGAATCTCGTCCGGCAGCTCGCAGATGCTTCGGCACCCCATCACCGTGCGCTGGCCGCGCACCCGGCTCACCCCGTCCTCCGCGAGGCTGCGCGACGCGAAGTCGGTCATGTTCACGAACCCGGAATCCCAGTGACGCCCGCCGGCCCGGTCGAAGTGGCCGGTCACGATGTCGAGCACGGTCGAGAGCCACTGTCCGAGTGTGCCGGTGTCGTTCTGGCTGACTCCCGTCATGGTGAGGCACATCGCGCCCCGTGCTCTCGCGTAGCCCCGCGCGATCTCCTCGACCGTTGCAACGGGAATTCCCGTGCGCGCCGAGAGGTCCTCCAAGTCGACCTCCGCGATGAGTCCGCGAAGCCGCGCGACGTGGTCTCCGGGAAGGGAGCGCACCGCGCCGTTGTGCTCGCGCCCTTCACGGAAGATGACAGTCAGAAGTCCGAGCAGAAATGCCCAATCGGTGCCCGGCTCGATGGCGAGGTGAAGGTCGGCGTCCTCGGCGCTTCGCGTTCGGCGCGGGTCGACGACCACGATTCGAGCGCCGTTCTTCTGGCGCGCCAGCATCCGCCGCCATCCGTCGGTCGCCCCGCCGAGCCAGGCGAACTTGCTCATCGCCGGGTTTCCTCCGACGAGGATCAGGTAATCGCAGGCGTCCACGTCCGGGCTGAACGGGACGAACGTGTACCCGAACATGGCTTCCGAGACGACGTGCTGGTTGTTCTGGTCGAGGACCGATGCGCTGTACCGGTTCCGGGTGCCGATGCCGTCGACGAGCCCGAGCGAAAACACCACGTCCGAGCCGAAGCCCACCGGATTGCCGTAGTAGAAGGCAATCGCGTCCGGCCCGTGCGCGTCCATGATGTGTCTGAGGTCTGCCGCGACGCCCTGCACCGCTTCTTCGTAACTCACCCGTACGTAGCGCTCGCCGACACGCTTCATCGGGTAGCGGAGCCGCCGCGGATGCTCGACCACCTCGTGTGCAGTCAGCCCCTTGTTGCAGATGTCCCGCCAGGAGCCAGGGTTGTCCTGGTCGGCCCGGATCCTCAAGACGCGGTTCGCCGCCGTGTCGACCTCCACCGCGAGGCCGCAGCTCGACTCGCAGTAGCGGCAGGTCGTATAGACGGTGCGGCTCGACTCAGGCACCCGGCACTCCGTTCATCGGCTGGTACCGTATCACAGCCAGGCCCCGAGCCCGGTGCAATGACTCGAGATTTTCGGGATGAACCCATCGCGCTCGTTGCCTATACGGCGCTTTCGGCGGCGTTCCTCGGAAACTCGGCTGCCACGCTGGATCCGGCCCCCGTTTCACGTCAGGGTGCGCCCCCGAAGTCCATGGCAGAGCGCGGTGAGAACAGCTCGGAGACACCGACCCCCACTCGGCCATCCGGGTCGAGGCGACGGCGCGTCGTTCTCGGGCTGCTGTTCGCATTCGCCGCATCGGTCGTCCTCGGGGTCGCGGGCCTGTTCTGGCTCCTCGACAACCTCGATCACCCAATCGTCAAAGCACGCATCGAGGGGATGTTCTCGGACCTGCTCGGAACCGAGGTGCGCTACCAGGGCCTCTCGCTCTCGCCCGGTGGCGGCCTGCACCTTCAGGGACTCGTCGTCGCGACCCCCGAGTCGCTTCGCGAGCATGCTCCGGAAATGCTCCGCATCGAGGAGCTCCATGTCCCCGTCGAGATTCGCACGTTGCTCTTCGGTGACCTCGTCGTTCCGGAGGTCCGCGGTGGACCGGTGGAGGCCACTCTGGTCATCAGCGATGACGGCCGAAACTCCATCGGTGAGCTCCTGGAGTCCGAAGGCGACCTGCAGCAGGCCTTCCCGCCCTTCTCGACGAACCTCGAAGTCCTCGACGAGCTTTCGTTCGTCGTCGGTCCGGTGGACCTCGGTCCGATCCGGCTTTCCTCGATCGAGGTGACGAGCGCTGGCGAGCGGACCCGGCAGCGCAACCTCGAGCCGCTAGGCTTCTCTTCGGATGGCGTCTCCTTTGAGGGGGAGCCCCAGGGTTCGGCGACCTTGCGCGCCTACGAGCGCGACGATGTCATCCTCAGCGTCATCGATTTCGCGAACCACGGCGACGTCCGTGAAGCGCGCATCGCGCCGAAGCTCGAGCTGCGACTCAGTAGCGGTCGGACGGTCGAGCTACGAGCCGAGGCACGCCTGAGGGACCAGTCCCTGTTCCCCGAGTTGCGTCCGTTGAGCTCGATCGTGCAGCTCGACATCGCCCCCGACGCGCTCTCGACCGGCGTCGAGCCGGACCAGGGTCAGACGCGCTTGTTCATCGACAGCCTGACCGCCTTCGACTCGATGCTCGTCGCGAACGCCGAGGTCGTTCTGCAGGACGCCGTGAGCCCCGATGGAACGCCGGCCACCGTTCCGTTCGGCAAGGCAACCCTCGACGCGCGCGGCACGCTCGACGTGACGGCACTGCCCTGGGAAGTTGCCTGGCTCACGGTAAGGGATTTCAAGGGCCGCTTCGACCTCGAAGCGATCGAGGTGGGGGAGGCCGGCATCAGCGCGGGGGCCTTCGTGGTGAAGGGCGACCTCGCGTACACCCGGTACGAGGACGGCCCACTTGCTCTCGTGCTCCGCAATGCAGACCTCGACGCCGTGCTCGATTCGCCCGATGCCGCAACGCAGACCTTCGGCACGTTCAAGCTCGAGGGCTCGGTCGCAGAGCTCGGGATTGAGGAGGATGGCCGTTTCACAGCAGTCGTCGATGAGCTTGGCACGACGGTCGAGCTCCAGGGTGTCGGCGAGCAGGATTCTGGGATGTGGGGACTGCGAGGGAAGGGCAGCTTGCGGGGCTCGATGGAGCGCGCGACCGCGAAGACCCCAGGGCTTCGGGCCGCCGCGAACGCGGCGCTTGAAATCGAAATCGACCTCGCCGAGCACCGGGTCGAAGGCCGCATTCCGGTCGAGCTTCTTTCGCTTCGTCAGGCGGGCTACTCGCCGATTCGTGTGCGCGGCGCCGAGCTCGACGTTGTCGCGCGGCAGCCACTGCACTGGACGAGCGACGAGGGCGCGCCCTCCCTCGAGCTCAGTGGCAAGGTCGAGCGGATCGCGGTCGGCCCGCGGCACTTGCGCGCGCCCCGATGGTCGCTCGGTGCGAAGCGCGTGGAGCCAGACCGCTACGCCGTCGATGGCCGGCTCACTGCGGACCAGGTGAGCTGGGGCCGGTTCCCCGATGCACCCGAGAGCAGGTTGGAGGTCGACGCGCTCATCGACGCGGCGCGCCCGGCCATCGACGCGGATGCATCCGTCTCGATTGCCGGCGGGGCGCCCACGACGCTGTCGGTCGAGGCTTCCCAAGACGAGTCGAGGACGCAATACGCCCTACGCTTGGCCGGCGAGCAAGCGGGACCACTTCTCGGCGCCCTCGTGTTCGGGGACGGTGGCCGGCGCGCCGACGAGCTCAGCTTCGCCTTCGAGAGTCGCGGCACCTTTCGAGGGCTGGTCTCGAAAGACGACTCGGGTGCGCTGCGCGTATCGCAGAGGCCGCTCCGCACTGCGCGGGGGAAGCATCAATCCATGCTCCGCGTCGATCGGCTCGCCGTGGTTCGGTCCGAGATCACGCACGAGGCGCAGGGA
>CBDUCC010000261.1:0-5879 GCA_965365555.1 uncultured Myxococcales bacterium
CGCGACGAGCCAACTCCGCTTTGGACATCATGCGTTCGATACGAATCTTGCGAACGTTGTTCGGCTTGTTGCCGCTCTTCTTGCTCGCCTTGGGCTTGCTCGCCCCTTCGTTGCCGCCCGCTTCAGAGGCAGACGCACTGGCCGCATCCGGCTTGTGCATGGCTTCGTTGGCCTCTGGGTCGTAGGTCATCATTTGGCTCATCTGAGGAGGAACAGACACCGCGCCGTTCCTCAACAAGGCTATGACCGAAGCGAACGAGGGTCAAGCAACTTAGAAAAAATTAGCAGTAAGTTAAGGTATAATTATAGCAAATTCATATGAGGCTTTTCCTCAGAACACAGACATCCGCGATCGTCCAGCATTGGTTGTGCTCGACGCGCGAACCCACCGGTTGTCAATGAGCGAACGTGTCAGATTCATGGTCGCAATGCTCGATGGGGATGGCAAAAAAAGCGAGACGACCCGTCAGATAGTTGCCCTGCCGGGCGACTCATCAATACTCGCGAGGTCGTGATGAGGTCGATTGGGGTGTGGCGCGGCGTCGCCGTGGTGTTCCTGGTGCTCTTGATGCACCTCCCGGCGCAGGCACAGCGTAGGCACTCGGTTCAATCCGGGCAGACGCTTGGTGCGATTGCAAAGCGCTACCGCGTCTCGGTCACCAACCTTGCCGCGGCGAATGGCCTCAAGAAGACCTCGAGCCTCCGGGTCGGGCAGGTACTCCGGGTTCCGCCGAAAGGCGTGATCTACGTCTACCCCGGCCAGACCCTGACCGGCATCGCGCAACTCAACAAGGTCAGCGTGAAGGCACTCGCCAAGGCGAACCGCCTGAATCCCGACTCGACGCTCAGGGTCGGTCAGCGGCTCGAGCTCCCGGGCTACAGCGCGACAGCGAAAGCGACAAAAGCCAGAAACACGACACTCAGCGGACTGGTCACCCTGGAACGCCCCGCCAGCCAGGAAACCCTGCGCGTCCGCCTATTCACGAAAGACGGGAAGCCCGATCCCAAGGGCCGCGCTCGACTCGCTCGATTCCTTCGGGATCGGGAGACCGACGAGGAGAAACGCCCTCATACGCGGCTGATGCGGGTGCTGGCCTACCTCGCCGATCACTTCAACGGGCGCACCATCATCGTGGTCAGCGCGTATCGCTCCGAGCAGGACGGCCCGAATGGGACGAGCCGACATGCGACAGGCGAAGCCATCGACGTGCGCATCGACGGGGTACCTAACGAACGCCTCCGCGACTACTGCCTGACGCTTCAGCGCGTCGGCGTCGGCTACTATCCGCGGAGTAGCTTCGTCCACATCGACGTCCGCGACCGCGAAGTTTACTGGGTGGATTGGTCGAGGCCCGGCGAGCCACCGCTCTACCTTCCGCCCGGAGAAACCCCGGAGAAATACGACGGCGGGAGCTCGGCTGCCGTCTCACCGCTCTAGCCCTTGCCCGGCGGCAGCTCGATGCCGTGTTGCTTGAGTCGTCGGTAGAACGTCCGTCGCGCCATACCGAGGGCCCGTGCTGCCTGTGCGCGATTCCACCCGTTCTCGTTCAATGCACCGAGGATTCGCTCGCGTTCCGCGTCCTTGTAGTCCCCATAGCTCTTGGCCTCCGTCTTCGGATCGGGTCTCTCGGCTTCGAGCGCCAGCTCCTCGACCTCGATCACCTCCCCCTTCGCGAAGACGCTCGCGTTGAGCAGCAGGTGCTCGAGCTCACGCACGTTGCCTCGAAGCTCGTGGGTTGCGAGCTTTCGTGCGGCGGCCGCGCTCAGACGACGTCGCGGCTCGCCGCGCTCTTTGGCAAGGCGGCCGAGGATATGGTCGCAAAGCAACGGAATGTCCGCGCGGCGCTCTCGCAGAGCGGGCAGTCCGATTTCGACGACGGCGAGCCGATAGTAGAGGTCTTCACGGAGCAGACCCGCCTCGATGAGCTCGCGGAGCGGCCGCTGTGACGCGGTGACCACGCGCACGTCGACCTCGGTCTCCGTCGCTGCCCCGACGGGTCGGACGCGACGCTCTTGAAGCACCCGAAGCAAGTCGAGCTGCATCCGGGGCGGCATGTCGCCAATCTCGTCCATGAAGAGCGTGCCGCCCTGCGCCTGGACGAAAACGCCCTGGTGTGCGCGTGCGGCGCCCGTGAAGGCCCCTGCTACATGGCCGAAGAGCTCACTCTCGAGGAGCCCTTCCGGGATGGCGCCACAGCTCAGAGAGACAAATGGACCCGGGGCTCGCGCGCTTGCCTGATGAATGGCACGGGCCACGACCTCCTTGCCGGTGCCGCTCTCTCCTGTCACCACGACCGGCACATCGTTTGAGGCGAGCCGCTCGATCACCTCGTAGACGCGCTGCATCGGCTCGCTCATGCCGACAAGCCCCCAGCGCTCTGCGCGGGCCGAACTCCCTCGCAGCCGCTCGATCTCGCTTCGCGTGCGTGCCAAGGCCTCCGATTGGCCCTCGAGTCGCGCCTCCAGTCGCGCGTTGGCGTGGATCAAGGCCGCGTTGGCCCGCTCGAGCGATTTCCTCTGCGATTCAACCTCTTCGACGAGCTGCGACGTCTCGATGGCAAGCGCTGCCTGGTCGGCGAATGCGCGCAGAAGCGAGAGGTCTTTTCCGGAGAAACGTCCGCTCGCGCTTCGGTGCTCCAAGTAGAGCACACCCCAGGTGCGGCCTCGGGTCTCGATCGGTAGGCACGCCACGGACTTCAGCATCAGTTGGTGCACCGACATGTAGTCTTGAACCCGCCTGTCTTGGGCGGCGTCGACCGTGACGACCGGCTCGCCGTCGATCAGGACCGTCTCGGCGATCGAACGGCTGAACGCCGCTGTCTCCGGACCGAGCACGTTCTCGGCGACTCGAACGGTTCGGGGCTCGAGTTGGCCGCTCTCATCGACCAGAAGGACGAAACCACGTTCCGCGCCGAAGAGCGACACCGCGCCGTCGGTGATCCGGTCGAGCAACGTGGACGTGTCGCGCTCGCTCGCCAGGCGCCTGAGCACCTCGAGTAGCCCAGGGAGCCCCCTCTGCTCGGAGTCGCTGGTCGAAGTCACGGCATCATTCGTCGAGGTGCATGCCGAGCGCGCCCGTTGCCGTCCTGCGTCCGACCAGAAGCCTGACCGAAGCGGCGGCGGCAAGGTCATGAGCATGTCATCCCAGAGCTCGACGGCGCGAACGAATGCCTCGCGGGCCGCGAGCTCATCCCCCTGCGATGCGCGGAGCGCCCCGAGCTCCGCGAACGCATCGGCCTCCACACGGACAGCCCCAGCGCCCCGAGCACGGGCCGCCAAGCTCGAGAGCGCAGAGTCCGGGTCTTCCGCTGTGCGTGCTCGGATCAAGTCCGCATCCCAGCGGAATACCGACGACTCCGGTTCGAGCTCGGAGAGGCGCAGGAGTGCGTCGTCGGGGGCCTCGAGCTCGAGGGCGGCGCGGGCGACTAGGCTCCTGGCGCGATGCGCGACGGGGTGAGACGCCAGAGCCTCGGCCGAGAGACGTCGTACCGCGGTCCAGTCGCCTCGTGCGGCCGCCACGGCGGCACGGATCGACGCCAGCAAGCCTGGATCCTCCACACCGCAGGCCAAGCGGAGCGCTGCCTGTTCATTGCCGCAGAACGCCTGAAGCTCCGCGCGCGCTGCCAAGGCCTCCCCGTCAGAGCCTAGCTCGGCCGGATTCCAGAGTAGCTCGAAAGCGCCGCCCAGATCGCCGGTCGTCACCCGCGCCCAGACGCGCTCGTTCAGGCTCAACGAGGCACGCTCTGACACACCTACAGTGTAGCGGAACCTAACGCCCGGAGAGGTCGATAATCACCACACCGCGCTCCGACTCGTCTTCACGCTCGGGCGCCTGCGAGCCTTCGGGCATCGGAATCGGAAGCTCGACACGAGGAACCTGGTGCTTGGCCCGCTCCTCTTCTTCACGCTGACGGATTTGGTCGATGATGAAGCCTGGAAGCATGGGTTCCCCTGTTCTTAACCTAGGTCAATCTGCGGGCTCGACCAATATAATAACGCCTTCCCCGCTGACAACGCCTGTGACAGAACGGAGTTCTAGGTGCCGATTTCGTGCCCAAAGCGCCATGATCTTGGGAGTTTGGCCCGTTGACAGGCGAGCTACCCCCTGCCCGCGACGCGCGGGATCTTCTTCGCGCATACGGTCTGAGCCCCAAGCGCTCGTTCTCGCAGAACTTTTTGGTCCAACCCGGCGCGGTCGACCGGATCGCAGACGCCGCAGCGGGCCTCGGCGATGAGCTGGTCGAGCTCGGCCCAGGGCTCGGCACCCTCACCCATGCGCTGCTCGAGCGCGGCTGCCGGGTTCTCGCGGTCGAGCTCGATCGCGACATGATTCGTGTCCTGCAGGGCGAGCTCGGCGCACATCCGGCGCTCGAGATTCGGGCCGGCGATGCAGCGGAGCTCGACTTCAGCGCCTACGCCGAGGCCCGCGGCGCCCGGCTCGTCGTCACCGGAAACCTCCCGTACCAGGCGACCGGGGCCATCCTTCGGCGCGTGGTCGCGCATCGAACGGCCCTCCTCGGGGCGGTGCTCATGGTGCAACGCGAGGTTCGAGACCGCCTGGTCGCGGCGCCGAGCACCAAGGAGTACGGCGCCCTGAGCGTGTTCACTCAGGCCGGTTTCGAGGTCGACACGGTCTGCAAGCTTCGCCCCGGGTCCTTCCATCCGCCCCCCAAGGTCGACAGCGCGGTCGTCCGCCTGCTGCCGCGTTCCGTTCCGACCGCGGAGGAGACCCCCACGTTTCGAGCCCTCGTGCGGGCCGCGTTTCAGATGCGACGCAAGACGCTGCGCAACGCCCTCAAGAGCCTCGGAGAGGATGAGCGCTGGGCGCGAGCCGCACAGATGGAAGGGATCGACCTCTCCCGACGCGGAGAAACCCTCTCGGTCGGGGAGTTCGGCGCTCTCGCCCGGCGCTGGGACGCGCTCGGATGAGCGAGCGCGTGGCGGCAACACGGTTCGCCATGTATCGTTGCGCCCGCATGTGGAGACGCCCGCTCTGTTGCGCCGCGCTGGTCCTCGCCGCCAGCTGCACGCCGAAGCAAGTCGAGAGCCCCCTCGAGAAGGCCCCCCCGGCGGGCATCGCGGAGGCTCGCGAGCTGGCCGATACCGGCGACCTCCGAGGGGCCCAGAACGCGTACGAGAAGTTCGTCATCGAGCATCCTGGTACGGTCGAAGCGGATCTTGCGCGCCTCGAGCTCGGGGTGTTGAGCGCGGAACAGGGTGGCTGCGCGCCCGCCCTTCCCCAGTTCGAGCAGGCACAAGACAGCGCAGACCGCGCGATTGCGCTCCGGGCGTCCCTCCGCCTCGCCGCCTGCCAACTCGAGCTTGGCGATCCCGACCGGGCGCTCCGCACGCTGGGACCCGTCGCTACGGAGCGATTCGCCGAAGATGAACAAACGCTCCTTTGGGAAACCGCCGTCGCGGCCAGCGAACAGACGACGAACGGCGTGCAGGGCTTGGATGTGCTCGATGCGCTCGAGGCGGAGGGAGGAGACCCGCCGGACCCCCAGAGGCTTTGGGCTGCCACGAACATACTCGCGCAGAAGGGGACGCTCGAAGAGGCGCGCTCTCTTCTCGAATCGCTCCGAGCGGGTGGTCTTGCGCAAGCAGCGGTCGCGATGCGCTTGCTCGATGAGGGTATGATTGCGCAGGACGCTGAAGAGGTGGCCCGAGCGGCCGACATCCTTCGCGCCAGCAGCGCGATCGCGCTCTCCGAGGTGACCGTTGCGGTCGCACGTGCCGACGAGCTCCTCGAGGGAAACCCATACACCATCGGTGCGCTGCTTCCGATGAGCGGCCGGGGCCGGGAAGTCGGGCGGCGACTGCTTCAAGGGATGCAGCTCGCGCAGCTCGAAGAGGGAGGTCCCGAGCTCGTCGTCGAG
>CBDUCC010000262.1:0-5878 GCA_965365555.1 uncultured Myxococcales bacterium
AGTTTTTGCTGGAAATTGGCACCGAGGAGCTGCCGTCGTCGTTCGTGACGCATGCATTGCGTTCGATGGAGGCAAGCGCGGACGAGCTGGTCAGAGACGCACGTCTCGGCAGTGCCGAGCTCGAGATCGAGACCATGGGCACGCCTCGCCGACTGGCGCTCCGCATACGTGGGCTGGCGGACCGGCAACCCGATCGCGACGAGACGGTGACCGGCCCTCCTTGGGGCGCTGCATTCGACAGCGATGGCACGCCGAAGAAGGCGGCAACCGGCTTCGCGAAAAAACACGGAGTGGCAGTCGACGCATTGACGAAGACGGCGACGGACAAGGGCGACTACGTGAGCGTCCGCGTGCACGAAGAGGGCAAGGCCACCCACGACGTGCTCTCGGAGCACCTCCCTGAGCTCTGTCAGCGCATCAGCTTTCCGAAGTCGATGCGCTGGGGGCCTGGCGAAATTGCGTTTGGCCGCCCCATCCACTGGATCGTATCCCTGCTCGGCGAAGATGTCGTCGAGTTTCGGTTTGCCAACGTGACGGCGGGGCGCCGGACGCGCGGACATCGGTTCCTCGCGCCTGCGGAATTCGACCTCACGCAGGCCTCCGACTACCGTTCGAAGCTCGAAGCCGCCCGGGTCATCGTCGATATCGACGACCGGAAGGAGCGCATGATGAACGCGCTCGAAGCGGCTGCCGAGCAGCTGGATGGCACCCTCGAACCCGATGCATTTCTCGCGGATGAATGCGTGTCGCTCGTCGAGGAACCATTCGTCGTTCCAGGAGGTTTCGACGAGGCGTATCTGGCCTTGCCCGACGAAGTGGTCATCTCCGTCATGCGCGACCATCAGCGCTATTTCGCGGTGCGGCGGTCGCAAGATGGGGAGCTCCTGCCGGCCTATCTCAATGTCGTCAACACGGCAGAAGACCCCGCGACGATCGCCAAGGGCAACGACCGTGTGCTCAGGGCGCGTCTCGCAGACGCACGCTTCTTCGTGGAAGAGGACCTGAAGGCACCTTTGGCCGACCGGCTGCCGAAGTTGGATTCCGTGGTGTTTCAATCGAAGCTTGGCACGGTCGGCGCCAAAGTTCGGCGGATCGCATCGAATGCCCGCGCGTTGGCGGAAAGCGTCGGTGCCGATCCCGGTGCGTCCGAGGCAGCGGCCCAGATCTGCAAGGCTGACCTCGAGACGTTGATCGTCTACGAGTTTCCAGAGCTCCAGGGCGAGATGGGCCGCTGGTACGCACTGCGCGAAGGGATGGACCCCGCGGTGGCCGATGCGATTCGTGACCACTACCGGCCTCAGGGCGCCGACGATCGAGTGCCGAGCGAGCCGGTCAGCGCCGTCGTCGCCGTTGCCGACCGGATCGACACCTTGGTCGGATGCTTCGGGATCGGTCTCGTTCCAAGCGGTTCGGCGGATCCGTTTGCGCTTCGACGGGCAGCCCTCGGGATCATCCGGATCGCGCTCGAAGGGCCGATCGACATCGACCTGAGCGCTTTGGTGACCCGAGCCCAGGAAGCGTACGCGGGCGATGCGGAGCTACGGCCTGCCGGCGAGGTTCACGCCGCACTCGACGAGTTCTTTCGCGGCCGGATACGAGCGATGCTGAAGGAGACCCACGGGGGCGACGTCGTGGATGCCTGCCTGGGAGCCTGGGACGGAACCTCGATTCGCGACCTACGCGCCCGAATCGAAGCCGTGTCTGAGCTTCGCGTTGCTCCGGAGTTCGAAGCCCTTGCAATCGCCTTCAAGCGGGCCTTCAACATCACCAAGGAGAGCGCCCGTGGCGCGGTGGATCCGTCGCTCCTCGAGGACGGCGCCGAGCGCGCGCTCGCCGATCGCTTCACGACGGTCCGAGACCAGATTCGGGAAGCTACCGGGCAACGTCGCTATGGAGACGCTCTCAAGCTCGTTGCGCAAGAGCTCGGCGGGCCGATCGACCGCTTCTTCGACGAGGTGTTCGTGATGGTCGACGACGCCCCGGTTCGCGACAACAGGCTGCGGCTACTCGGCGAAATCGCCGATACAGTCAACGGGATTGCGCACTTCCACCAGCTTGGAACAAGGTTGCAAGGCCGTGACCCTTCTCTATCCGTTTGACGCCTCTCTCGATCCCGAGCTACGCGTTCGGCTTCTCGGCGCCAAGGCAGCCGGCCTCCACGAGATGACGGAACTCGGAATTCCGGTTCCTCCGGGGTTTACGATCACGACGGAAGTCGGCGCCGAGTTTCGCTCCTCGGGAAGGTGGCCGGAGCGACTCCGCGAGGCGGTCAATCGAGCGATCGCCGAGCTGGAAGTGCGAGTCGGCAAGGGCTTTGGCGACGCTTCGTCGCCGCTGCTGCTCTCCGTTCGCTCCGGCGCCCCGATATCCATGCCCGGGATGATGGACACGCTCCTCAACATCGGGCTCAACGACGAAACGCTACCGGGGCTCGCCTCGCAGCACGCGAACGAGCGCTTTGCACTCGACGCGTACCGCCGTGTTCTTCAGATGTACGGGACGGTCGTCCGTGGGATTCCTGTGGACCGTTTCCAGTTCCGCCTGAACGACCTCAAGAATCAGCTCGGACGTCCCCGGATGTCGGACTCCGACCTCGATTCGGCGGCGATTCGCGATTTGATCGCAGCCTACCAGTCACTGATCCAAGAGGCTTCCGGGGCGCCTTTCCCATCAGACGTTCGCGACCAGCTCTGGGATGCGATCGGCGCCGTGTTTACGTCCTGGGAGAATGCGCGCGCGATTCGCTATCGACGCATTCAAGGGATCGACGGCGCGATCGGCACGGCATGCACCATTCAGGCCATGGTATTCGGGAACACCGGAGCCGAGAGCGGCTCGGGCGTGGCCTTCACGAGGAACCCCTCGAACGGCGACCGCGAGCTCTATGGAGAGTATCTGCCGAACGCGCAGGGCGAGGATGTCGTCGCTGGTCTCCGGACACCGGTGTCCTTGTCGCTGGCAGGATCGACCCCGGGCAAGGAGTCGTCGAGTCTCGAGGCATCCATGCCGGCGGCGTACGAGGCCGTATCGCGGCATTGTGCCGTCCTCGAGCGCCACTTCGGCGACATGCAAGACGTCGAGTTCACCGTCGAAGACGGCAAGGTCTTCATCCTGCAGACTCGGGCCGCCAAACGAACCGCGCGAGCTGCCGTTCGTGTAGCCGTCGATATGGTTCGAAACGGAGTCCTTACGAAAGACGAAGCCCTATTGCGTGTCGATGCGAGCTCGCTCGAACAACTCCTGCACGCACGCTTGCCGAGCCAGGGCGACCTCGCCGCCAAAGGGATTGCGCCGGCGGCGGTCGGCCTACCGGCAAGTCCGGGAGCGGCATCCGGCCGGATCGTGTTCGATGCAAACGACGCCGTTCGGTGGGTGGCAGAAGGTCAAGACGTCATCCTCGTTCGCCAAGAGACGAGCGCCGACGACATCCACGGGATGAAAGTCGCCAAAGGCGTCGTCACCGCCACCGGTGGGATGACGTCCCATGCGGCGGTCGTGGCACGCGGACTCGGGAAGTGCTGTGTCGTCGGCTGCGGGGGCCTTCAGGTCGACTTTCATGGGCGAACCGTGCGGATCGAGAATGCATCGGTCGGCGCCCCGTTGCTCCGCGAGGGCGACATGCTCACGCTCGACGGTTCGACCGGGCACGTCTACACGGGCGCCCTCGACCTGATCGCATCGAGCACCGTCGAGGAGCTGGCCGAGCTGATGCGTTGGGCAGACGACGCTCGACGAATGCGCGTCTACGCCGAGGCCGACACGCCACAGGCTGCGCGCGCCGCGTTGAGCTACGGTGCCGAGGGGGTCGGACTTTGCCGCACCGAGCGGATGTTCTTCGCGCCGGACCGCCTCTTTGCGATGCAGTGCACGCTGCTCGCGGTGGAGGACGAGCAGCGCGGTCATTGGCTCGCGCAGCTCGAACAGGCTCAGCGAGCCGACTTCGCCGAAATCTTCGATGCGATGTCCGGTCGACCGGTTACGATTCGTCTTCTCGATCGCGCACTCGAAGAGCTGTTGCCTCAGGACGACGGTAGGCTGCAACGGATCGCCGACGCGCTCGACCTCGAGCTCGATGAGGTCCGCCAGGCCGCGGATCGTCACCGTGAGGAGAACCCGGCGATTGGACACCGTGGCATCCGCGCCGGTCTGACCGTGCCGGGTCTCTACGACATGCAGCTCCGAGCCATGTTCCTGGCGGCCCGGGATTGCACGGAGCGTGGCACCGCGGTCGAGCTCGAGGTGCTCGTTCCGATGGTCGCCTACGCCACGGAAGTGGTCACGCTCCGAGCCACGGTCGATCGACTCCGCGAGGAGCTCTTCAGCGATCCCAGCACGAGCCTTCGCTGCCGGGTGGGTACGATGATCGAGCTGCCTCGGGCCTGTCTGATCGCGGCCGAGCTCGCCGAGCATGCAGACTTCTTCTCGTTTGGCGGCAACGACCTCACGCAGACGATGCTGGGTGCGAGCCGGGAAGACGCCAAACGCTTCCTGCCCGTCTATCGAAACGAGCTCGGGCTGTTGACTGGAGATCCGTTCACCACACTGGACGAGCGCGTCCTCGAGATGATGCAGATCGCGCTCGATCGCGGCCGTTCTCGTCGGCCGAAGCTCGTCACTGGTCTGTGCGGAGACCAAGGTGGCAGCCCTGAATCGATCGCGGCCTGCGAGGCACTTGGGCTGGATTTCATCTCCGCACCGCTCCCTCTGCTGCCCGGCGCGCGACTGGCCGCGGCCCAGGCTGCGATTCGCCGAGATTCGGCTTGATGAGCCACAAGGCGCGTGTTGAAGTATAGTTGGAGAGCATCTTTCTCTTCTAGCTGTATGAACCAGGAGCACAAAGGCATCGACGAGGCGCCGACCAACGGCCCCCACTCGGGCGTGTCGCGGTCGCCTGAGGGTCTGGTCGGGCGGACGATCGATCGGCGATACCGGGTCGAGGCCCTGCTTGGCGAGGGCGGCATGGGGCTCGTCTATCGAGCGACGCACACCGGGCTGAACAAGACACTTGCGATCAAGGTGCTCCGCCGAGAGAACACCAGGGATGAGGAAGTGCTGGCGCGTTTCCGGCGGGAGGCCGAGAGCGCCTCGGCGATCGGAAACCAGCACATCGTGGACGTCAGTGACTTCGGTGTGCTCGAGGACGGCTCCACCTATTTCGTGATGGAGTGCCTCGAGGGCATGGATCTGATCGAAGCGATGGACCTTGCTCGGCAGATGAACGAGGCACGCGTCCTTCGAATTGCTGCGCAGATCTGCAAGGCTCTCGGCGCTGCGCACGAGGCTGGAATCGTTCACCGGGATCTCAAGCCGGAGAACGTGTTTCTCACTCGCCGCGAGGGAATCGATGATTTCGTGAAGGTTCTCGACTTCGGAATTGCGAAAGTGGCGAACGGACCGAAACGACTCACGCGTGACGGCGAAGTGCTGGGAACGCCCCACTACATGTCGCCCGAGCAATGCGAGGGCGAGAACGTGGACCATCGGACCGACATCTACGCGCTGGGCGTGTTGCTCTACGAGATGCTGACAGGTCACGTTCCGCACGACGCGGACACGATGATGGGGATCTTGACCAAGCAGATGTACGAGGAACCGATTCCTCCGAAGGTTCGGGTACCGCAGGTCTCGTCCGAGCTCGAGCAGCTGATCCTGCGCTGCCTCGACAAGAAGCCGGAGCAACGATACCAAACGATGCGAGAGCTCGAGGCGGATCTGGCGCGAATCGCCGCGGGAGCTCGCCCGAACGGCCCGGACACGGTGACGTTGACTCCGACCCGCCCGCCGGCTGCCTCGCATCGCCGAGTGTCGCCCCGATACTTCATCGGCGCCGCTGCCATCGTGCTCCTCGTCGCCGCGATCACCTTGGTGGGCTCATTGC
>CBDUCC010000263.1:0-5850 GCA_965365555.1 uncultured Myxococcales bacterium
TTTTGATGGTCCACGGAAGCCCCGCCGATCCGAATAGCGAGCTCAGTCACGACCTGACGGATGAGGAGGTCCTTGGCCTTCTCGACGACGATCCCGCGGACATCATCGTTTGCGGCTCTACTCACGTGCCTTTTCAGCGCGCTGTCGAAGAGTACCACGTGGTCAACGTCGGCTCGGTGGGTGCAGCGCCCGAAGGACAGATTGCGCACTACACGGTGATCACCCCGAGGATGAGCGGCGCCGACATTCTACAAGACTGGGTCAGTTATGAGGAGCAGCCGGAAGCGTCCTAGCCGGCGATGACCTTCGGTTCGTCGGGCTCTTCAGTGCTCAAGCGCAACATCTCGACGCGGCGAACGTGACGTTCGTCAGCATCGAGAACGACCACACGGTACGGACCGGCACGCAACGTCTCTCCGATGATCGGGACTTGGCCGGCGAGATGAACCAAGAGACCTCCAAGAGAGTCGAAGTCGCTCTTGTCGTCACAGATCGACTCGCCGAGTTGCTCCTCCAGATCGTAGACGGAAATGCTGGCGTCCACGAAATAGTGTCCGGGCGCACGCTCGTACACCAGCGGCACCTCCTCGTCATGCTCGTCCTGGATCTCGCCGACGATCTCCTCGACGATGTCCTCGAGCGTGACGATGCCCGCTGCTCCTCCGAACTCGTCGACGACGACCGCGAGGTGGGATCGCCTCCTCTGCATCTCTCGTAGCAGAACGCCGATCTTCTGACTCTCGGCAGCGAAGAAAACGGGCTTCCGAAGCACGTTCTCGAGCACGACTCCCGAGGTGTCGGAGTTGCCCCGCAGAACCCGAAACAAGTCCTTCGCGTATAGCACGCCTTCAACGTGATCGATTTGTCCCCGGTACACCGGGTAGCGGCTGTGCCCAGATTCCATGATGCTCGCCAATACTTCGTCGATCGAGGTCTCGATCTCGAGCGCGACGACTTGAGTACGCGGCACCATGATCTCACGGGCGACGGTATTCTTGAACTCGAGCACGCTTCGTAGCATCTGGGCGTGGTCTTGGGCGATGGCCCCTTCCTCTTCGCCCTGTTCGATGACGTGCTCGACGGTCAGCTCGGCAAGGCGGATGGGATCGTGCATGGCCGCCTCCGGTACGACGCGCTCCACCAGTAGGGTGATCCAGGTGAGAGGCGCGGCGATGGGAGCGAGCAGGAGGTCGATCGGTCGAAGCCACTTCCAGATCTTCAGGGTGGCAAGACCTGACCGGCGCCGGACCACTGCGGCTACAACCGTGGCGACAACGGCGTACGCAATGGCAATGCCAAGCACACCCAGGAGCGCCGTCCGGGCCCCGAAGGACTGAAGAAGCGAATACGCGACGAACGAAGCCGCCAGGGCGATACAAAGAATGCGCCCGATCAGCAGCCGCGCCTGCACGGCGCTGAGCTCCCCGAGCACCCGGTCCGCGACTTTGGCGTTGGGGTTGCCCTCTTCGGAGAGCGCCTGAAGACCGGCCTCGCCGAGGGCATTGAGCCCTGCGCTCACGGCTGCAAGCAGCGCGCCCAAACCGACACCACCGACGATGGCGGCAGTCAACTGTATACTTGGAACGTCCAAGACCTTGTGAGCTTCCAGAGTACCGAGGAGCCGGATCGGCTGCAACAGTCGCGGTTAGTCACCCCGACGCTGCTCACGAAGGGCCCGAATTCGCAGGCGAAGTGCGTTGAGACGGATGAAGCCGGTGGCGTCACCTTGATCGTACACCTCATCGGCTTCGAAAGTTGCGAACTCCGGGTCGTAGAGCGACTTCGGGCTGCGGCGGCCCACCACGTCCGCGTTCCCCTTGTAGAGCTTGAGGCGGGCCTCGCCCGTGACGTCTTTCTGCGCCTCGTCGATGAGTGCCTGCACGATCTCACGCTCGGGCGCGAACCAGAAGCCTCGGTACACGAGTGATGCGTACTCGGGGATCAGTCCATCGCGGATTCGCAGCACCTCACGATCGAGGGTGATCGACTCCACGGCGCGATGCGCCTTCTGAAGGATGCTGCCACCGGGCGTCTCGTAGACGCCGCGCGACTTCATCCCAACGAATCGGTTCTCCACGATGTCCACGCGGCCGACACCGTGTGTAGAGCCGACTTCATTGAGTCGCTCGATCAAGGCCGCAGGGCTCAGTCGCTCCCCATCGACGCTCACGGGATTGCCCTGCTCGTAGCCGACCACGATGTATTGCGGCTCATCCGGAGCATCCTCGGGATCGGTGGTCCAACGGAACATGTCCTTGCGGGGCTCGTTCCAGGTGTCCTCCAGAATGCCGCCCTCGTAGCTGATGTGAAAAAGGTTCGCGTCCATCGAGTACGGCTTCTCCGCAGTCACCTCGATCGGGATCTTGCGTTCCTTGCAATACGCGATGCAGTCGCTGCGAGACTTCAATGACCAGGTGCGCCAGGGCGCAATGACCCGAATGCGTGGGTCGATCGCCATCGCCGTGAGCTCGAAACGTACCTGGTCGTTGCCCTTCCCGGTGGCTCCATGCGCGATGGCATCGGCGCCTTCGGCCTTCGCGACCTCCATCATGGCCTTTGCGATGACCGGCCGCGCAATCGAGGTCCCGAGCAAGTAGTCGCCCTCGTAAACCGCGTTGGCTCGCAGCATCGGAAAGCAGAAATCACGAGCGAACTCCTCTTTGAGGTCGGTGATGACGCACTTTGAAGCACCGGTCGCACGCGCCTTCTCGTCGAGACCGCCGAGCTCGTCGTCCTGCCCGACGTCTGCGCAAAACGCGATGACCTCGGCTCCGTAGGTTTCCTTGAGCCAGGTGAGGATCACGGACGTATCGAGGCCGCCGCTGTAGGCGAGCACGATCTTCTTAGGGGCATCTGCCATGAGGCCCGATGGTAGTTGTCCGCCCCGGAGGTGCAAGCACCCAGAGGGTCAGGCGATCCGAACGATGGCCTTGGCCTCGAGAAGCTCCGTGAACACCCGTAGCGCCTCCAGCCGGCCCATTCCGCATAGGTCCAGGACCTCCGCAACGGTGGTCTGACCGTCGACGAGGGAGAGGAGGAAACCAGCTTGCGGATCCAGCCCCAGCCACTTCACTTTCGCCGCGGGAACGGCGAGGTTGAAGACATAGTCGACCGATCCGATGCGAGTCGTGTAGCGGGCCTCGAGACGCTCGCGGCTCGACTTCGCGTATCGGCGGGCATTTTCGTCGCCCGGCTCTTCCCCAAGGCGAAGCTCTGCGGCCGAAAGGGCCCCGGCGAAATCACCGAGGGCGAAACGTTCTTCGATCTCCTGATGGAGGTCCAGGGCCACCGGCGCAGGCTCCTCCGGCGCGTCTTCGGGCGCGGACTGTGCGACAGGCAAGAGGCTTCGTCGGCCGCGGTCGGCGACCCAAGCATCGGCGGCAGGCGCGGACGAGGCCCGACGGAGAACCGGCCGTGACCCGCCCTTCCCGCTCAGGTCGATAGCGCCATTGGGACCGATTACGGTCGGCAGTGATTCGCTTGCACCAGACTTCGTCGCGACCATCGGTCAGGCCGACTTACCCACCACACCCTTGAACATGCGTTGGGTGCGGCCGAGCGATTCGAGCTCTCCGTCGAGGCCCTCGATATCGCCCTGCTCGAGGAGTGTTCGCGCCTTGTCGACCACCCCCCTCGCCTTGTCGATTGCATCGCGGCCGAAGTCGCTACCCGCGACGATCGATTCGACCTCAGGAAAGAGCCGTTCGATTTCGGCAATCAGTGTTTCGGCCTGCTGGCGAACCTTCTCCGACGCCTCGTCCTCGCGACGAGAAACGGCGAAATCGGTTGCGTCGGCCATCATCTCGTTGATCTCGTCCTCGGTGAGGCCGCTGCTCGCAGTGACCGTGATCGACTGCTCCTTGCCCGTCTCTACGTCCTTCGCGTGGACACTGACGATCCCGTCCGCATTGATCTCGAACGTGACCTCGACCTCGACCTGCCCGGCGGGTGCTCGCCGAAGCCCGGTGAGGATGAACTCGCCGAGAAGCTCGTTGTCCTCAGCACGACGAGACTCGCCTTGAAGCACGAGGATCTTCACTGCCGTCTGATTGTCGCGCACGGTGGTAAAGGGCTTGCTTCGCGATGTCGGCACGGTGGTGTTCTGCGGGATGAGCTCCTCGAAGTAGCCGCCAACGACCATGATTCCGAGCGTATGTGGCGTCACGTCGAGCAGCACCATGTCGAGCTCGGGTGAGTCGTCGACCAGTGCTGCACCTTGAATCGAAGCGCCGAGTCCGACCACCTCGTCGGGGTGAACACCCTTGCACGGATCGCGCTCGAAGAACTTCGTGACGCGCTCCTGAACCTTCGGCATGCGCGTCATGCCCCCGACGAGGATGATGTCTTCCACCTCATCCTTGTCGAGACCCGCCTCCCCGAGGGTCAGCTCGCAGATCTGAATGGTTCGGTCGACAAGATCGGCGGTGAGCTCCTCCAGCGTCGCGCGAGTGAGCAAGCGCTGCAGGTGCAAGGCCTCGTTTCGCGCGCTCGAAATGATGAAGGGAAGATTGACCTCCGTCTCGGTGACTGCGGAAAGCTCGCACTTCGCCTTCTCGGCGGCGTCCTTGAGCCGCTGCAGAGCCATACGATCCTGCCGGAGATCGATGCCATGCTCGTGCTGAAATCCCTCGACGAGCCAGTCGATGACGCGCTGGTCGAAGTCCTCGCCCCCGAGGAAGGTGTCGCCCGCAGTGCTGATCACTTTGAAGACGCCGGAGCTCGATATCTCGAGAACGGAGATGTCGAAGGTTCCACCGCCGAGGTCGAAGACGGCAACCGTACGATCGAGATTCTTCCCGAAGCCGTACGCGAGAGCTGCAGAGGTGGGCTCGTTGATGATGCGGATGACGTCGAGGCCCGCAATCGCGCCGGCGTCCTTCGTGGCTTGGCGCTGATTGTCGTTGAAGTATGCAGGGACGGTGACGACGACCTTGTTCACCTCTTCACCGAGGTAGTCCTCGGCGACCATCTTCATCTCCTGCAGCACCATGGCGCTGACTTCGGGGATCGAGTAGACCTTGTCCCGCATCTTGATACGGCAGTCGCCATGCGGTCCCTCGACGATGTGGAATGGACAGGTCTGAATTGCATTCTTGACCTGAGGGGTCTCCCACTTGCGGCCGATGAGCCTCTTCGCGGCAAACACCGTGTTCTCGGCGTTGGTGACCGCCTGTCGCTTGGCAATGTGGCCTACCAAACGTTTTCCACCCTCGGTGACCGCGACCATCGACGGAGTGACCTTGTATCCACCCCGATTCGCGATGACGACGGGCGTACCGGTTTCCACGACGGCTACGCACGAGTTGAAGGTCCCTAGGTCAATACCAATGACTCTTTCCATGCCCCACTTTCAGCCGCTCAGATGCATTGTTCACATCGCCCCCCCGAGCTGCTTTCTAAGATTTTTCACCATCTCGTGCTTCGGGTCCAGCTTTGCAGCCTCATCGAGCTCTTTTGCGGCACTGTGATCCATCCCAGCCTCGATGTAGATCCGAGCCAACAAGATGTGCGTTTCGAGTGCGTTCGGCTCGATTTCAAGGCTGCGGAGCGCAAAATCGCGGGCCTTTCTGAGGTCGCCTCCGGCCGACAAAAGGGCCTTGGCAGCGCGGCGAGGTGCCACGGGGTCCTCCGGTGCGGCCTCGGCGACTTTTGCCCAGGAAATGCTAGCGGCGGACCACATGTTGTTGTCCTCCTCGTACCGCGCCTGCTGACGATGGATGTCGAGAAGCTCCACGCGGAGCTGCGCGTTGACGCGCTCATATTGATTCTGCAGCGCTGTGTTGGAGGAGTCGAGCGCCAACGCCATTCGGAGGGCGGTAGCTGCGGCCGCGAGATCGCCTTCCGCCTCGG
>CBDUCC010000264.1:0-5808 GCA_965365555.1 uncultured Myxococcales bacterium
TGGTCGTCGCAAGCATACATGAGGCGCTCGGCGATCTGGAAGGAGCCCAGAGGGAGCTTGAGAACGTCGTCCGCAGTCGACCTGGGGAGCCCCTGCCCCGCTATCGGCTCGCCATCCTATACCGCGAAGACCCTGAGCTCCGCGAGCGAGCCAGCGAGCACCTCAGTCGCTATCTCGCACTCGACCCGCGCGGCGCCCATGCCGAGGAGGTGCGCGCGATGCTCAGTTCCCCTCCTGCTCTCCAGAGTCCGCGGACCCCGGAGATTCACGCGCTCAGCCGGGAGGGTGATCCGTGACGATCCCCGAGCACGTCTTCGAAGAAACGCTCAACGCCTTCTTCGCGCCGGTTTCGCCCCTCCTGCACGACGATGCGGTGAGCGAGGTCCTCATCAATGCGTATGACGAGATCTACGTCGAGCGCGGCGGCCAGCTCGAGCTTTCCCCCCACCGATTCGCCTCCACCCAGGAGCTCTTCGCTGCACTCACCAACCTTTCCCAGTATGTCGGCAGGCCTCTCGACCCGCAGCATCCCGTCTTGGAGGCGCGACTGCCGGACGGCTCCCGTGTAGAGGCGCTCATCCCGCCCGCCGCTCCCCGCGGGCCCACCCTCTGCATTCGACGGTTCAAGGGGTGCAGCCTCACACTCGATCGCCTGCGCGAGCTTGGGTCGATATCTTCCGACGCTCTAGACGTGCTGCGTTCGCTCGTTGCCGAAAGGCGCAACGTGCTGGTCAGCGGCGGCAGCGGTACCGGCAAGACCTCGCTTCTGAACGCCTTGATCTCCTTGGCCAACCGGAGCGAGCGCATCATCGTCCTCGAGGACTCTTCGGAGCTGGAGCTGAGCCTGCCTCATGTGGTTCGCCTCGAAGCACAGCCAGGCGATGCCGGTGGTCGCGGAGCCATTCGTATTCGCGATCTACTGAGGGCTGCGCTTCGCATGCGTCCCGACCGAATCATCATCGGTGAGATTCGCGGAGCGGAAGCGCTCGATCTCGTGCAGGCGATGCTCTCAGGTCATCGTGGATGCCTATCCACCGTCCACGGAACAGTGCCGCTCGACGCTCTGCGCCGCCTGGAAACGATGGCGTCGATGAGCGATGTCGACATCCCGATCACGATCGTACGTGCGCAGATCGCCTCGGCCGTCGGCGTCGTCGTGCAGGTTTGGAGGCGGCCGAGCGGGCTCCGCCAGGTCACGCACATCATGGAGGTCGACGGCCTGGACCCATCAGGCAGCTATCGCACCTCCTCACTCTTCGAGTTGGCGGAGGAACCGTGATCGACTCGCCGACGTTGATCCTCGAAGACGACGAGCGGACCGTCGTCAGCCCCGCCCGCAGCATCCACCTCGATAGAACGCCGCAGCCGGTGAACCCCGTCATGGAGTTGAAGCCGTTTCGCGCGACACTCCTTCTCGCACTGGCCGCGCTCATCGCGGGCATCATCGGGTTTCTTGCCGCGTGGCTCCTCCACGAACGGCATGCAGCGAGCAGGCTACGCGAAGAGCTTCAGCGAGTTGCAGCGAGACCAGATCATCTGTCCCACCGCGAGGCTCCCGGGAGCGTTGAAATGAGCCGGGGCCGCGCCGTCACGGCCACTCGTCACCCTCTTCTCAGGCCATCCGATGAGCTCGAACATCGACTGAAAGATGCAGTAGACCTCCTCATCGAGAACCGATTCTTGGAAGCCCTTCGCGCCTACCGAGAGCTTCGTGCCTTCCTTCCCGAGGATCCGGTGCTCGCAGAAATCGTAACCGTCATCGAGGCGAAGCTCGGCTGTCGCCTCCCCCGACAAGAAGGTGGGAGCGAGTGCCGATGAGTCGCTTCGCCGCCTTGCTCCTCGCTGGAGTTCCTTCCTGGAGCTGTGCAGCGGAACAACCGAAGACCGAGGCGCTGCAGATCGAGGTGGTCGTCGAGTCGGACTCGGGCCGTCCGCTCGCCGGAGTACCGGTGTATCTCGATGGGGGAGCAATCGGCGAGTCCGACCTTCTCGGACGGGTGGCGACCTCGGTGGAAACCGACTCTCGGCGCCAGCTAACGCTCACGCACCGCTGTCCCGAGGACCATGATGAAGTCGAGCGTTCGCGGGTCGTGCGGCTACGCCGGTTCCGAGCCGATACGCTTGCCAACGGGTTTCGCGTTCGCCTTCGCTGCAGGCCCTCTTCGCGGCGTGCGGTCTTCGTCGTCCGGGCCAAGAATGGATCGCAGCTTCGAGTCCGCCTCGATGGTCGGCATGTCGCGACGACGGATTCCAACGGAGTCGCACTGTTCTCACGCAGAGGAGCGCCGGGCACCGAATATCTCATCGAGCTCGACTCTAGTGAAGATCCGACCCTGCGGCCGAGTCGTACCGCCCACCTCTTTGTCCTGCCCGACTCCGACGAGATCTTCATCGTGGACCAAGCCTTTCGCAGTCATGACGACCTTCTCGTGCACAAATCGGGAAGACGCCGAATCATCAAAATTGAATAACCACGAAATCGCGCGCTATAACCTGAGTGATGGGTGAGCGGGCGGATGTCGTCGTCGTGGGGGCTGGGCTCTCGGGGCTCTGTGCGGCGCGAAAGTTGAGTCGTGGTGGGGCTTCGGTGGCAGTCGTGGAGGCTCGCGACCGGGTTGGGGGTCGCACTTGGAGTCGGGCGATCGGCAACGGGGTCTTCGATTTGGGTGGGCAATGGGTCGGTCCCGATCAGAAGCGTGTGTTGGCGCTGATCGACGAGCTGAAGATGCAAACCTTTCCGACCTATTGTGAGGGCAAGAAGGTGCTCGAGCTGGATGGGAAGGTGTCGACCTACAAGCGGTCGATTCCTTCGATGTCGATCCCGCACCTCATTCAGCTCACTGGAGCACTCAGTTATCTCAAGCGTGTTCGTCAACGGGTCTCTCCGGCGGCACCGATGGGCGCCGAAGGTGCTAAGGAACTGGACGCCGAGACGCTCGAGACCTGGCGCTCACGGTTCGTGAAGTCGAGCAAGGTCAGCGGTGTGATGGATGCGGCGATTCGTACGATCTTCGGGGCGGAGGCCAAGGATCTCTCCGCGCTGTACTTTCTGATGTATCTCAACGCAGGAGGCGGCCTTCTCAAGCTCAGCGAGATCGAAGGCGGCGCCCAGCAGGACCGGCTGATGGGTGGGACCCAGCCGCTTTCTCAGGGAATCGCGAAGGAGCTTGGGGATTGCGTCAGGCTCGGTGCGCCCGTGCGAAGGCTCGTACAAGGCCCGGACGGGGTCGATGCGATGACAGATCAGGGTCCTGTGGGCGGCCGCTATGCCGTCGTTGCCGTGCCTCCGGCATTGGCTGGGCGCATCGAGTACGAGCCGACCCTTTCGGTGGGCAGGGACCAGGTCACACAGCGGTTCGCGATGGGCTCGACGGTGAAGGTGCTCGTGACGTACGAGTTTCCCTTCTGGCGAAAATCGGGGTTTTCGGGCGAGGTCGTCAGCTCGGAGGGGCCGCTCAGCACCGTCTTCGACAACACTTCGCATGATGGTCGGCAGGCGGCGCTCGTGGGCTTCGTCGTCGGTGCTCAAGCGCGCCAGTGGTCGTCCCAGCCGCTCGCGGATCGGCAGCGTCGTGTGATCAGCGCCCTCGTTCGCTACTTCGGTCACGATGCCAATCACTTCGCCGATTACCACGAGCTCGACTGGGGCATGGAAGCCTGGTCGCACGGATGTCCGGTGGGTGGATTGCCACCTGGCGTGTTGACGCATTCCGCTGCGCATCTCCGCAAGCCGGAGGGGCGAATTCACTGGGCCGGCACCGAGGCCGCAACGGAGTGGATGGGGTACATGGAGGGCGCGATCGAGTCGGGCGAGCGGGCCGCCGAGGAAGTGCTCCGTCGGCTCTAGACGCTTGGGCTCATCCGTACGACGACGTCTTTGGAAGCCGGCGTGAAGCTGCCATCGGCGAAGCGCTCCAGGGGCACCAGCACGTTCGCTTCGGGAAAGTAGGTGCCCACACATCGGCGCGGGATGGGGTAAGGCACGACCGTGAAGCGGGGCGCCAGCCTCATTCGACCGCCGAAATCGTTGCGGAGATCGACTAGAGAGCCGGCGCCCAGGCCGGCTTCGGCCATGTCGTGCTCGTTCATGAACACGACCCTTCGACCTCCGTGGATCCCGCGATACCGGTCGTCGTGTCCGTACACCGTGGTGTTGTACTGGTCATGGGTGCGCATCGTCATCATTCGGAATGCACCCTCAGGCAACGAGAGGTCTGGTGCATCATTGATCGTGAAATGCGCTTTGCCGCCGTCGGTGTTGAACTCTCGCTCCCGCGCCCCGTTGTAGAGCTCGAAGCCGCCGGGCTTTCGGACGCGCTCGTTGAAGTCTTCGAAGTGCGGAATCGTCTTCGAGATCAGGTCGCGTATGCGATCGTAGTCCTCGATGAGCCAGCACCAACTGACCGGATTTTCGGGTCCGAGAACTCGCTCCGCGAGCCAGGCCACGATAGCCGGCTCGCTGTAGAGCCCTTCATGCGCTGGCTTCATATGACCCTGGGACGAGTGCACGACTCCCATCGAGTTCTCGACAGTGACGAACTGAGGTCCATAGGCTTGTTCGTCGATCTCGGAGCGGGCCAAACACGGCAAGATGATCGACCATTTGTTGTGGAGCAGATGGCCGCGGTTCAGCTTCGTGCTCACATGCACGAGCATCTCGCAGCTCTCAAGCGCAGTCGCCGTCCGCTGCGTATCGGGGGTGGCCTGAAGAAAGTTCCCGCCCATGGCGAAGAACAGCTTCACCCGACCGTCGAGCATGGCTTGAATCGCCTCTACCGTATTGAAGCCATGCTGGCGCGGCGGGTCGAATCCGAACACCTCCTGGATGCGGTCGAGGAATGCTTTGGAGGGGCGATCGTGAATTCCCATCGTGCGGTCGCCTTGGACGTTGCTGTGACCGCGGACCGGGCAGGTCCCAGCTCCCGGGATGCCAATGCTTCCACGCATGAGCAGGAAGTTCACGATCTCTCGAACGTTGCCGACCCCGTTCTTGTGTTGCGTGAGACCCATCGCCCAGCAAACGATCGTCTTCGGACTCCGGAGGATTATCTTCACGGCATCCTCGAGCTCGTACCGTGAGACCCCTGCCTGCTCCGCGAGCACGTCGACGTCCTGCTTTGTGAGATGGTCGCGGAGATCTTCGAAGCCCTCCGTGTGCAGGCTGACGAAACTCTCGTCGAGTACCGTCCCGGGCGCCCGCGCTTCCTCTTCGAGAAGCAAGCACATGAGCGCCTTCAGCAGAGCCACGTCACCGTTGATCTGGACCTGAAGAAACAGATCCGCGATCGGTCGTCCACCGGAGAGGAGTTGCCCTGGGCTCTTCGGGTTCACGAAACCCATGAGCCCAGCTTCCGGAAGCGGATTGATGGCGATGATCTTCGCGCCGTTCTCCTTGGCCTTCTGCAGCGCAGTGAGCATCCGAGGGTGGTTCGTGCCCGGATTCTGGCCCATCACGATGATCGTGTCGGCTTCGTGGATGTCGCCCAGGGTCACCGAACCCTTGCCGATCCCAACCGTCTGCCCGAGCCCCACCCCACTCGACTCGTGGCACATGTTGGAACAGTCCGGAAGATTGTTGGTTCCGAGGGCCCGGACGAAGAGCTGGTACAGGAATGCCGCTTCGTTGCTCGTCCTCCCGGAGGTGTAGAAGATCGCTTCGTTCGGCGAATCGAGCGACTTGAGCTGATCGGCGATGCGATTGAACGCCTCATTGTAATCGATCGGCTCGTAGAAGCGGGAACCGGGGCGGAGCATCAACGGCACCTTGAAGCGGCCTTGCGGTCCGAGCCAGTGATCCGACTTCTGTGC
>CBDUCC010000265.1:0-5803 GCA_965365555.1 uncultured Myxococcales bacterium
GCCTTTGCCGATATCTCCTACGGCCGCCGGTCGCGGAGGACCGCTTGTCCTTGGGGCCGGACGGAAGCGTGCTCGTGCGGCTCAAAACGCCATGGCGCGACGGCACGAGCCACATCGCCCTTCAGCCGCTGGAGCTCCTCGAAAAGCTCGCCGCACTCATTCTGCGTCCCTACGTCAACCTCATCGTCTATCACGGCATGCTCGCGCCAAACGCCAAGTGGCGTCGCGAGGTCGTGGACTTCGGGCGGCCCCGGCTTGGAACACAAGGTTCTGCTTCTCGGGCAGGCCCAGTTCATCGGAGGGCTGACCCACTCCTTTTCTCGCGAGGGCTTTGGTTGGGACGTCGGTCTCCACTACTGCGGCATGTTCGGCCGCGATCAATCCGCGGGAAAGATCTTGGATTGGCTGAGCGGCGGCACAATCGAGTTTCATGCCGTCGGCACGGTTTACGACACGCTGCACTTTCTGGATGATTTCAACATCTCCGTGGCGCGCCCCGAGGACCCCTACCAGATGGAGCTCAGAGACCGATTTCCCGAGAGCGCCGCGCAAATCGATACCTACTTCGAAGCGTTGGAGTCGGCGGAGACCACCGCACAGATGGTCGCCGGTGGACGTTCAGTCCCCGAGCCGTTGCGCTCTGCGCAGCTCTGGATGAACAAGCGGAAGATTGAGCGTTGGTGCGGTCGAACCACCGGGAAGTCATCGACAACATCATCACCGACCCGAAGCTCGCCGCGGTGTTGTCGGCTCAGTGGGGCACCTACGGCGGGAAGCCGAAGGAAGCGAGCTTCGGCGTGCACTCCATCATCATGCACCACTACCTCGACGGAGCGGGATATCCCGTTGGCGGTGCGAACTCGATTGCGGCGGGGCTCGTTCCGGTGATCGAAGCGGCCGGCGGAAGCGCGCGTCCTGGGACGCCGGTCACTGAGATTCTTTTCGAGGGGGACACAGCGGTCGGCGCACGTACGAGTGACGGTCAAGAGTTCATGGCGCCGGCCATCGTCTCGGCGATTGGAGCCGGTGAGACGGTCAAGCGACTACTGCCAACGGCACGCTTTCGCGGTGAGCGCGTCAGGCCAGTGCTTGCTCCGTGCCCTCCTCGCGCCACTCGATGCGAGCCCCGCGTTCGACCAACTCACTTTCAACCTCCCCGAACACGCGTTGGTAGCGGTACCAGGGAATGGTCGTCCAGAGATGATGAATCAGGTGATAGTTCTGGCCGAGGAGCAGTGCGTTCAGAAAGCGACCGGGATAGATGCGCGTGTCGAGATAGCGCTCTGTCGACTCGTACGGATAGTGGGGCAAGAAATCGAAACACAGCGCCAACGCCACTACCGCGATCAGCGCGGGAGCCAACCAGACGATGGCAAGCGTCGCAAAGGTTCCTGTCGCAGCCGCCAAGGCGATCACGCCCAGCAATAGAGACTCCATCGCGATCGCTTCGATCAGATCGGAACGGTCGCGCCACATGCGTCGGCCGAAATAATGTCGCCGATATTCAACCATGATCCCGAGACACCAGAGCGGGAGGGCCCATCGGGGACCCCGGTTGACGATCAGGTCGGGATCGCGTTCGGGATGATTCGTATGCGAATGATGCTCATAGTGGACCGCACGGAACAAGGGCATCGTGACGGTGAGCGGGAGGGCTGAGAGTCGGCCGAGCAAGTCGTTGACGAAGCGTGATTCGTGCGCGGTGCGATGCATGCTGTCGTGCATCACCGTAAAAAGAAGATAGATCGCGGTGGCATTGATCGCGATCGTTGCGGCCACCGGAAGCTGCCCAAGGAGATATCCAGTGACTCCTGCAGCCAGAACACCCATTGCAAGCACGAAAAGCCAGAACGTGGGGTTCTTCAGCGTGCCGACCGGGGCGCCCAGCCACTCACGCGCAACCTTGATCCTCGGCATCGGCTTGCGATTGGATTCATCACGTCGAGTCATGTTCTGGACCTTTCACACGCATTGCTCGCTTTGCAGCACATCGAGCACGGGCTGAAAAGACGAGATGAACAAATCGATCAGCTGACGGGTCGATGCACCACCGGTCACGGTCCACTCGGCGCAGCCGTTTTCGACGAGGCTCACCCATCCGTAGATTGCGATCCGTGACAGAGCAGCCGGCTGATGGATACCCAGACGTTCGAGGATCCGGTTCATCGACGTCACGCGCACGCGGTCGAGGAGCTCATTCACCTCGCTGTCTGAACCAAGGCCGCCGCGAACGAGGGCGGTGTAAATCGCGCCCTGCTCCTTCACGTAGCCGACAAAGCGCGTGACCATGACACGGAACGCTTGGTCGAATGGCTGATCGCTTGGCGGCTCCGTGATCGCGATCACTTCATCCGTCACAGCGCGGACGGTCTCCATGTAGAAGCCGCGCTGGTTTCTGAAGTAGTGGTAGAGGAGCCCCTTCGAGACGCCGGCCCGTTCGGCGATCGCGTTCATAGGCATGGCTTCGTAACCGTGCTCGGCGAAGTGCTCCCGCCCAAACGCCAGCAACTGCTCCCGTCGAGCTTCAGTCGTCATCCGCCTGGGGCCGAGGTCCATGGTGAAGAGTCTATCAGCACTATTGACGATTCGTCAACAAGCGTAAAACAGAGTAATTCCAGGCTCGATTCGACACGATCCGGAGCTCACGACTTCAAGCTCGGCAATATTCGGCTCGCCCCCAACACCATTCGGGAAATCCAGCAAGATCGACCACTTAGTGTCCCGTGGCGTTGCGTGCCGTCCCGAGGTGTCCCGTGGAACGTGGAGGGTTGGAGCGACGAGTTGACTGCGCGGCGTACGCTCGCCCCATTCGCCCAGCTCCGAAACCTCGGTGCGACGTCCCACCGCAAGGAGGATTTCCAATGGCAAGTCGCACCGGGTCGCCTCGATGATTCGAACTCGCTTCAGATGATGGTTAGCCCACTCCTTGATCACCTCGAGGTGCTCGGGGCCGACGAGATCGACCTTGTTGAGCACTAGCAGGTCGGCAAAACCGATCTGGCGCAGCGTGAGCATGTTGAGTTTTTCATCGTCACCGTGCGCGAACACCGCCTCGGCGTCGATGACGCAAGTGATGCTGTCGAGGCGTAGGAGCTGCCTCTTAGCCTATCGGGCTCAAGATGAGCACCGAATTGCGCGGTACTGAATGTTATGTCGCCTGGGACGTGAATCTGAAAAGGGCGTTTATCTCGACTACGCTCCGCAGCCGTTCGCGAGGACTGAACCTTCTCAAAGCTCGTTCGAGCTATCTCACGAAGAAATGGCGCGTACTCTATGTGACCGAAGTAGACCGCTTCGAGGTTCTCGTGCTGGAGGTGAATCCCCATGACTACTAGGCGCGGAAAGAAGGTTCAGGAGTCACTTCGGGGCGAGCGTTTCACGAAGTCGGTCATTCGAGTCAAGCTCTCGCCCGCTGAGATGGTCCGTATCCTTAGGGAGAAGAACGAGCTGCGGAACGGGCCAAGACCCTGGTGCGTGCTCTTCGAGTCCATCCCGCCGTGTTGCTCTTTCCAGGTTGGGACGTGACCAAACAAAGCGCCGCTTTGCCTGGAGGGTCCTGACTTGCTCTCTGCATTGTGAAATCGAACACGGCGGAAAGGACGCTGCGCGCCAGGAGACAGCAAAGGCACTTGCTTGCAGTTCGTTGAGCCGGCCGAGTACGTCAACACTGAATCCGGCCCCCGCAACGCACAGCGTTGTCCGGTGGAGCTTGGGATGCCGATGGAGGTGGTGATAGCGGCGCAGTTGGTCGAAGAACGCGATGGAATCCCCGGCACCCACTGCCAAACTCGCTGAACCTCGCCGCAGGCGTTTCGCGGAGCAAAACACGTCCAAACAATACGGGGATTCTAGTGACTGCTCCGGGGCTCGGGCTCTGCTCGTGTGTTTTCTTGCCTGCGGCTCCGTGGTATCTTGGTCGGTATGACCACGGTCGCTCACCTGCTGAACCAGAAGGGCCACGCCGTCGAATCGATTTCGCCCGACGCGACAGTGTATGACGCCATCAAGCGCATGGCAGACCTTGACATCGGAGCGCTGGTCGTCATCGAGGACGGGCGCGTCATTGGAGTGATCACGGAGCGCGAGTATTCGCGCAACGTCTTTCTCAAGGGCAAATCGTCGCCGACGACGCCGGTGCGCGAAGCCATGGCCGACGAGGTTCTTTCCGTCGGGCCTGAAGACGACACGCGCGCCTGCATGGGGGTGATGACGGGCAAACGCACGCGCCACCTGCTCGTCATGCAGAACGACAACTTGCTCGGGATCGTTTCCATTGGTGATCTCGTCCGCAGCATCGTCGCCGATCAGGAGCTGACGATCGACCAGCTCGAGCAGTACATCCACCGCGGGTAAGGAAAGAAAGCGGACGTCTAGCGCCGACGAAGGCGATGCTCGAGCCTCTGGCGAATTCGAGGGCTAGGTCCGGAAATCGTGCGTGGCTGCGCTGTGTGCAGTCAGCTGCTTCTAAGGCGTGAAAAGATGCGCGCGGCACGACCAAGCGTGGGGTTTATGCGCTCGCGCCGTGTGAGGCGCTGCTCTCGCATGAGCTATTTTCAGCATGAGCCCAGGTGCGACTGCACCCAACTGGGGGCGCAGCCTCAGCAATGGGTGTGCCCGATGCACCCGGAAGTGGCGCGCGATGCGCCGGGTAGCTGTCCTATATGCGGCATGGGGCTCGAGCCGAAGACCGTGAGGCTCGAGAACGGCCAATCGAACCCGGAACTTCGGGACATGACGCGCCGCTTCTGGGTATCGGTCGCTTTGCCCGTTCCTCTGCTCGTCGTCTCGACGGGCGACATGCTTCCCGGGCACCCCATCTCCGCGCTGATCGGCGAACGGGCGCGTGTCTGGGTAGAGCTTGCGCTCGCGACTCCCGTTTGCCTGTGGTCCGCGTGGCCGTTCTCGAAGGAGTCGAAGAAGGCGCCGAGGAGTGGGTGCTCGATGGGAGCGCCCGAGTCGTCCTCCTCCAAGTTCTGCTCCGCGACGTATGTTCCGTGCGCTGCGCCGTCAACCAACACACGGTACCAGGGCGCATCCTTGGGCGGCCGGCTGCGCGCGACCTGTTCGTACCATTGCTCGCGGAGCGAAAACGTTGGATCGATGTCGACGACGAATCCTCGGTAGTCGAACAGCTTGTGGTGAACCACTTGTCCGATCGTGAACTTGGGTCTGCCGACCATCCACCTCGATTCTGCCTCCATGCAGGGTCGATATCCAGAACACGTAAAGAAGAACTGACCGAGATTGGCGCCGACCGAAGCGTGGTGTTCGAAGCGCGGGGGCGAAACTCGGAGCTCGCTAGTGCGTATCGGTCGAGTCCTCGGGCGTCTGCTACAACTGCGGCACGGAAGCCGGAGCGCCGATGCCGGAGCACAGGTTGAAGTCGATATTGCACTCGTCGAAGACGCAATTCTGGCACGGCAACGTGTCCGACCCACGCTCGTTGCAGACGTCGCCGCAGCTCGAGTCGATGCAAGCCGCAAACGTCCCGAAACAGCCGCCGCAGTTCCCAGAGACGCCGAGCGCCCCCTGCGCACACGTGTCTACAGACTGCTCGATGTCCGTATCGGCCGCATCGTAGCAGCCCCAGAACTCGTTCGCGTACTCCGGGTTGCTGATCGTCCCCTGATGATCCGAATCGTTGTTGCACGCGTTCTGCACGCTCCCCCCGGAGCCACCCGAGCCAGCGTCGCCACCGGTGTTCCCGGTTCCAACTCCCATCACTCCGGCAGACGTCCAGTTCGACATCCAGGTCGCGCTTGAACAGCGCCCTGAGGTTTACGTGCTGAACACCGTTCGTCGG
>CBDUCC010000266.1:0-5802 GCA_965365555.1 uncultured Myxococcales bacterium
CATACACGGCGATTCGAGACGCTGTGGAGGGGGTACTCGACGGGCTGCGAACCCTTGCGGCCCGGCACTCGAAGGAGACTTACTACGAGGTCCGCGCTCGCTACAATCGCGCCTCGCGGATCTCGACCGCCAAGCGTGCAGCGATGTTCATCTACCTGAACAAGACCTGCTTCAACGGGCTCCATCGGGTAAATCGCAAAGGCGAGTTCAACGTGCCCGTAGGAGCGTACAAGAATCCGCGGATCTTGAACGAGCAAGGACTCGAAGCGGCAAGCGCTGCGCTCCGTGGAGCGACACTGCGCTGCTCATCGTACGAGGCCCTCCTCGAGCATGCGAAACCAGGCGACTTCATCTACTTCGATCCGCCGTACGAGCCCGTGTCGGCGACGTCGAGCTTCACCTCGTACGCGCGGGATGGGTTCACGCGGGATGACCAAACGCGGCTCCGTGACGTGTACAGGGCGCTCGACCGGCGCGGCTGCAAGCTCATGCTGTCGAACAGCGACGTGCCCTTCATTCGCAGCCTTTACGACGACTTCGACCTGACGACGGTCGCCGCCCCGCGCGCGATCAACTGTGATGCAACCAAGCGCGGCAAGGTCGCCGAAGTCGTCGTTCGCAACTACTGACGTCGAACCCCGCTCGCCGCAGTCACCGCGGCCAACGGTGCGAAGACCCCTGCGAGCAGAGCCAGTGCCAGCGGAAGCGTGTCATCGCCTCCTAGTAAGTGCGTCGTCAGCGCGCCGACGAGTGGCGGACCCAGACCCAAGCCGAATAGGTTCGCGGAAAAGAGCAATAGCGCCGACGCCACCGCCCGCATCTCGTTGGGAGTTTCCGTCTGTAGCGCGGCGATCGCGGGGCCGAAGTAGCTGCTCATCAAGAAGAGGATCGGAACGGCCATCAAGAGCGCCGTCTCGACACTAGGCATGAGCGGGCCGGCAATCCCGGGCAGGATCCACAAGAGCGCCGCGAGCACCACAACGCGAAGCCCGGCGTCTCGGTGGCGCCGACCGATCCGCTCCGCAGCCAACCCCCCGGCGATGGCGCCCGCGCTCCCAGCAATGACGAAGATCCATCCGAAGCTGGGCCCAACCTCGCGCGCGGTCACGCCAAAGTTACGGATCAGCATTTCGACGTACCAGGTGATCGTACCGTATCCGAGCACGGACAACATCGACACGCTGCCAATGATCGCAGCGTAGGCCCGGGCGTGCGCCCGGAAGTACCGCAAGACCTCCCCGATCGTCGGGGCATCGCCCTGTGCTTGGGTCCGTCCGTGGCGTGCCGGCTCGGCGATCGTCCAGACGAGCGCGCCCACGACGAACCCAGGAAGCCCAACCAAGATGAACGTGAATTGCCAGGGCGCCAGCGCGCCGACGAAAGGGAAGGAAACCTCGGATTCTCCGACGGCTCCGAGCACCCACCCGCCGATCATGTAGGCCATGCCGCCGCCGATGGTGATACCGAGCGTAAACACGGACATCGCTCTCGGGAGCACCTTCGCTGGAAAGAGGTCGCTCAGAAGAGAGTGCGCCGGAGGCGAAAGAGCCGCCTCGCCGACGCCGACTCCCATCCGCGCCGTGAAGAGGCCGCCGAATCCGCGAACCAGACCACAGGCACAGGTCATCGCCGACCAGAGGAGCACCCCCACCCCGATGATGGTGCGGCGGCTGCCGCGGTCGGCCAGCCTTCCGATCGGAAGCCCGAGCAGGGTGTAGAACAGCGTGAAGGCCAAGCCATGTAGGAGGCCGTACTGAAAGTCGGAAATGTCGAACGACTCCCGGATGGGCCCAACGAGAATCGCCATCACGTTCCGGTCGATGAACGAGAGAATGTAGGCGAGCAGGAGCACCGTCAGCGCCCAACTCGCGCGCGGGCTCGCGACGCGAGGACTGTCGAGCGGGGCGGTCACGGCGGGCGAACCCTACCATGGCGTGCTTCTCCGCTGCCGGCTCTCAGCTTCGAACGCTAGGACGGCCGGCAGCGCGCTGCTCCTCGGCGGGATACGGGCAATGCCGGCAACCGGATCCGCAACACTTGCCCCGAGCCGCGAGTGAGGCCGCGGTCATCACGAAGAGCCCCGTGTTGGGGTCGATGTACCCTTGATCACCACGGGCCACCGCTTCGTCATGGGCTCGGACGACGTCCTCGGAGAGCTCGGGCACGGCGGCACTCTGGAGCCCGAGCGAAGATCCGCAAGCAGCACGCTCAGTCGAGGCTGATTCGGGAGGCGCGGACGAATTCCGCAGTCGCCGGATGGTCGCTGCGCAGGAGCTGCTCGACGGTGCCGGTCGCCGCGATCTCTCCCATGTGGAGAAAGCTCAGGTAGTCGGCGATTCGAACGACCGATGCCATGTCATGACTGATCACGATGGAGGTGACCCCGAACATCTCTTCTGCCTGGACGATGAGGTCGTCGACCATCTCCGTGGTGATCGGATCGAGCCCGGTCGTCGGCTCGTCGTAGATCAGGATCTCGCTCTCGAGAATCATCGCGCGCGCCACCGCGACCCGCTTCTGCATGCCTCCGGATAGCTGTGCCGGAAGCTTGTGCGCCGCCGCCGCAACGCCGAGCGCTTCGAGCTTCTCCATCACACGCTCACGAATCTGCTTGCGGGAGAGGTCCGTGTGTTCCCGAAGCGGGAAGGCCACGTTGTCGAAGACGTTCATCGAATCGAACAACGCCGACATCTGAAAGACCATGCCGAAGGTACGCCGCATCGACGCGAGGTTCAGGCCCTCGAGCTTGGCAAAGTCCAGGCCGTTGACGAGAAGCTCGCCGGCATCGGGCCTTTCGAGCCGAATGAGTTGCCGCATCAAGACGGTCTTCCCCGAACCGGATGGGCCGATGATCAGGTTCGTCTTGCCTCGGTAGATGTCGAGCGAGACGCCCTTCAGCACCTGGTGGTCACCATAGGACTTGTGAACGTCGCGAATTCGAACATGCACCGGGTCGTCCTCGATCTGCGCGGGGAGCGGTGGCCGGGTGAGTCGCATCAGGTTGGATCGGAAGATCTTCATCAGAGGAAACCCTCGCCGAGAACGATGCTGGTGACGAGGTAGTCGAGCATCAAGATCGCGATCGCACTCTGGACGACGGCGCGGTTCGTCGCACGTCCGACGCCAGCTGCGCCGCCCTCGGCGTAGAAGCCGTGACGGCAGGCGATCAGGGTCACCGCGACGCCGAACACCATCGCTTTGATGAGGCCCTGCGAGACGTCGTCCCAATCGACGAGCCATCGCAGGCGGTCCATGAAGACGCCTGGGTCGAGCCCGAGCAAGGCAACGGCGACGAAGAACGCGCCGAAAACGCCCACGACGTTGAACAGCATCGTGAGGACCGGCACCATCACGAAGCCGGCGAGGACCCGGGGGACGACTAGGTACTGAACCGGTTCGACGGCCATCGTGACCAGCGCGTCGATTTGATTGGTGACACGCATCGAGCCGAGCTCCGTCGTCATCGCGCTGCCGGCACGACTGGTCACCATCAATGCGGCGAACACCGGGCCCACCTCGCGCGCGAGCGCGAGTCCGATGACGGCGCCGGTTTGGTTCTCCGCCCCAAAGTCACGAAAGCCATCGACCAGCTGCAGCGCCAAGACCCCGCCGACGAAGAGCGAGGTCAGCGAGACGATGAAGATCGAGCCGATCCCGATGAACTCCATCGACTCGACGAAGAGGCGCGCCCGATACGGCGGCCGTACTCCCCAGAACAGCGTCTGGCCGAAGAGGCGCGAGAGCGCACCGAGCTCGGCGAAGGGGCTGAGCAGTAGCGACAGGAGCCACTGCCCGACATTGCGGACCACGACCTCGATCTTCGACGGCTCCTCGTTCCTCGCAGGAGCGGTGGGCGAAGCTTCGGGCACGCGTCTTCATACCATGCTTCGCGCACGATCGGGGCTCCTAGGGAGACGCCCAATCCAGCCAGTCGACCGACGGCTTCAGCGTTCCCGGTACACCCGGGGAACGCGACGTGAGACGTTCGTCAGGACCTCATAGGGGATCGTCCTCGCCGCCTCAGCGAGATCGCGGGCGTCGAGGACGGCGCCATCTTGCTCGCCGAGCAGCAAGGCTTCGTCACCGACCGATGTGCCCGGTGCGTCCGAGACGTCGACCGTGGTGAGATCCATCGCGATGTTGCCGACGATGGGACATCGGGTACCGCGGATCAGCACATGGCCGCGGTTCGAGGCCGAACGCAGGAGCCCGTCGCCATAGCCGAGGGGAATCGTGGCGAGGCGGGTATCGCGCGTGGCCACGAACGACCGCCCATAGCCGGCGGACTGGCCCGGCCGCAGCGTTCGAATCCGAAGGACCTCGGTCCGCCATCGCATGGCCGGTCGGAGTGGCACGTCGACGGAGTCACTTCCCGCATAGCCGTAGATCGAGATGCCGGGCCGCACCCAATCGAAGTGTGTCTCCGGATGGCGAAAGAGCGCTGCGCTGTTCGCTACGTGGAGCACGGCTGGCGCATGACCGAAGCGGCGGACGAACCCCTGAGCGAGCTTGAACTCCTCGAGCTGGGCGGCCACGTACGCCGGATCCGCGTCCGCCGTCGAGAGGTGCGTCATCAGCCCAGCCACTCGAATGGCCGGGCAGGCGCGAAGGTCTCGTAAAAACTCCTGCAACTCGTCCAGCGGCACCCCGAGTCGACCCATGCCGGTGTCGACTTTGAGATGGACGTCGATCGGTCGGTCCGCGGAGACACTCTGAAATGCTCGGGCCTCCGAGATGTCGTATACGACGGGCGTAAGCCCGGCGGCGATGATCTCCCGATGGGCTCCACCGTTGATTCCGTTGAGAACCAGAATCGCGCGATCGATGCCCGCCTCCCGAAGCTCGAGCCCCTCTTCGGCGAGTGCGACGCCGAAGCCGTCGACACCCTCCGCTTGAAGCCTCCGAGCGACCGGAACCACACCGTGACCGTACGCATCGGCTTTGACGACGGCGAGCACCTTGCGCGTGCCCGCGGCCTTCCGCACCAGGCGAAAGTTGTCCGCAATGACGCCTAGAAGGACCTCGGCGCGGGTCGGACGCAGCGACGCCCCGGCGCTCTGCGTGCGTGGTCGAAGAGGGCTCGAGGAACGGCCTGACACCGTCCCGGGCTACCGGCTGTCACCCCCCGCGTCAAGCATTGGCGCAAGCACGGGAGGAGCCTTAGGCTGCGGTCATCCATGGGAACAAGTGCGCGACGAAGGCAAAGTGCATGCTGGGCAGCGCTGCTGATGATCGGCGGGTGCCACGAGCCCGCTGAGGAAACCGTGACGCCGGTCGAGCTGAGCCCGTCGACCGCGGCGCCGACTGCCGACGTCCCGATCGTGGAAGAACTCATCGTCCGAGTCGTGCGCAAAACCCCCCATGCGGCAGACGCGTTCACGCAGGGACTGCTTTGGCACGATGGCCTGTTGTACGAGAGCACCGGTCGCTATGGTGCCTCCACCCTTCGCCGTGTGCGCCTCGACGACGGTCGAGTCCTGGCTGAACGGGACCTCGACAGCCGATTCTTCGGCGAGGGACTCGCTCGCGTCGGCGATCGACTCGTTCAACTCACCTGGCGGTCCGGGATCGCCGTGGTCTCGGACCTCCAGACACTGCAGAAGCGCGAGTCGCTCCGCTATCAGGGAGAGGGTTGGGGCCTCTGCCATGACGGCGACGAGCTGGTCATGAGCGACGGGTCGTCCATTCTGGAGTTTCGAGACCCGGTCACGTTCGAGTCCGTGCGCGAGATGACGGTGTGGAACGGCAGGCGCGCGGTCCGCAACCTCAACGAGCTCGAATGCGTGGGCGACGAGATCTACG
>CBDUCC010000267.1:0-5777 GCA_965365555.1 uncultured Myxococcales bacterium
GTAGGGGCATGACACAGATCAAACGCGCACTGGTATCGGTCTCGGACAAGACGGGTGTCGTCGAGTTCGCCAAGGGGCTCTCCGATGCGGGAGTGGAGATTCTCTCGACCGGCGGCACGGCCAAGGCGCTTCGCGAAGCTGGCGTGCCCGTAATCGACGTGTCGGAGTACACCGAGTCGCCAGAGATCATGGATGGGCGCGTCAAGACGCTTCATCCGCGGGTCCACGGCGGGATTCTCATGCGCAACAGCGATGACGACCGCAATGCCCTCGGCGGCATCGGCGGCAAGGCGATCGATCTGGTTTGCGTGAATCTTTACCCGTTTGAACAGACCGTCGCCCGCGGTGCCTCGCACGACGAAACGATCGAGAATATCGACATCGGCGGCCCGTCGATGGTGCGGAGCGCCGCGAAGAATCAGGCACGTGTTACCGTAGTCACCGAGCCTCAGGACTACGACGAAGTCCTCGCTGCGGTTCGCAGTGGGGATGGCCCGAACGCCGCGTTGCGTGCACGACTGGCGGCGAAGGCCTTTGCGCAGACCGCGGCCTACGACGGGGCGATCGCCGCGTACCTGACCTCGCAGGGAAGCGATTCGAAGTTCCCCGGTGCCCTCACGCTCAGCTTCACCAAGGCGTACGACGTTCGCTATGGAGAGAACCCGCATCAGCAGGGTGCCTTCTACGTCGAGCGCAACGCGCCGGCTGGAAGCCTTGCGCTAGCCGAGTCTCTTGGCGCAGGCGGCAAGGAGCTCTCCTTCAACAACCTGGTCGACGTCGATGCCACGGTCGAGGCCGTCCGAGAGTTCGAAGGACCGGCGGCGGTCGTCGTCAAGCACACGAACCCTTGCGGTGTCGCCACGGCCTCGACTCTAGAACAGGCGTATCGAATCGCTCGAGAAGCGGACTCGCAGAGCGCGTTCGGCGGAATCGTCGCTCTCAATCAAGAGGTGGACGAGGCGACGGCTGATGCGGTTGCCGAGACCTTCATCGAGTGCATCATCGCCCCCAGTTTCGCAGCGCCGGCTCTCGAACGACTTCGAAAGAAGAAGAACCTTCGTATCCTGGCGACCGGGGAATGGCTGCCGGCCGACTACCCCGCGCTCCAGTACAAGCGACTCGGCGGCGGCATTGTGGTTCAGGATCGTGACGCGACCGGACCGGCCGAGGTGCGAGCCGGAAAGGTCGTCACCAAGCGTCAGCCCACCGACGACGAGTGGAAGGCGCTCGATTTCGCATGGCGCGTCTGCAAGCACGTGAAGTCCAACGCGATCATCTTCGCAAGACCCGATCGGACGGTGGGTGTGGGTGCGGGCCAGATGGCGCGTGTCACCGCCGTGGGTATCGCGGCGCAGAAGGCAGGGGAGCTTTCGAAGGGGGCCGTGATGGCGTCCGATGCGTTCTTCCCGTTTCCCGACGGCATCGAGGCGGCTGCACAGGCCGGCATCACCGCAGTCGTCCACCCCGGCGGGTCGAAGGGCGACGAGGCCGTCGTCGCGGCAGCGGATGCCGCGGACATGGCCATGGTCTTCACTGGCGTCCGCCACTTTCGGCACTGAGATGCGCGTTCTCATCGTCGGTGGAGGCGCGCGCGAGCACGCGCTGGCATGGCAGCTCGCACAGGAGGAAGGCGTCGACGTGATCGGAGCCCCGGGCAACGCCGGCATCGCTGCGCTCGGACGCATCGTAGAAGTCGATCCGACTGACGCCGCGCAAGTCGTCGCGCTTGCTGAAAAAGAGCAGGCGGACTTGGTCGTCGTGGGTCCCGAGGCGCCACTGGTGGCAGGGGTGGTCGATGCTCTTCGCGAACACGGGATCGATGCTTTCGGACCCGATCGCGAGGCGGCCCAGCTCGAGGGATCGAAGATCTTCTCGAAGGAGTTCATGGATCGTCATGACATCCCCACCGCGGGGTTCGCCGTCTTCGACGATGCGGATGCGGCCACCGCCTACATCGAGGCGGCGAACCGTCCGCTGGTCGTCAAAGCCGATGGCCTTGCCGCAGGAAAGGGCGTCATCGTCGCGAAGGATGCGGGCGAGGCGATCGCCGGCGTGAACCGGATCATGCGCGAGCGGGCCTTCGGCGCGGCAGGCGATCGCGTGCTGATAGAGGAATGCCTGGTCGGTGAAGAGGTCAGCTACCACGTGGTATCCGATGGATCGCGTTTCATCGCACTCGCACCGGCGCAGGATCACAAGCGTGCCTTCGATGGCGATCGGGGACCGAACACCGGCGGCATGGGTGCATACTCGCCCCCTCCTGTAGTCACCGCCGAGGTCGAACGAAAGATCCTGGAGCGCGTCATCGAGCCGACGCTTCAGGGCATGGCGAGGGAGGGCCGTCCGTTTCGAGGCGCGCTCTTCGTCGGACTGATGATCATGGACGGCGAGCCGATGGTACTCGAATACAACACGCGCTTCGGCGATCCCGAGTGCCAGACCCTGATGACGCGATGGAAAGGCTCGATCCTTCCGCTGATTCAGGGCTCGGCACGAGGCGACTTTGCCGGCCTGGTACCGGAGTGGGAAGCCCCGGCCTCGCTCTGCGTAGTGCTCGCCTCGGGCGGATATCCGGGCAGCTACGACAAAGGCAAGCCCATCCACGGACTCGATGAAGCCGCTGCGCTTCCGCAGGTGACGGTGTTTCACGCCGGCACGTCCGTCGACGGCGACCAGGTCGTCACCTCGGGAGGAAGGGTCTTGTCCGTTACCGCAATCGGCCAGACGATCGACGAAGCCGCGGAGCGTGCGTACGCGGCGGCCGATCGGATCGAGTTCGAAGGCAAACAACTCCGCCGGGACATCGGCTACCGGGCACGCACGCGCTGATGGATGGGCTCCACGAGCTCGTCCGGATTCTCGAGCAGGGCGGGGTGGTGGCCTGCCCTACCGAGACCTGGCTCGGACTTCTCGCGGATGCGCGCAGCGAGGAGGCGATCGAACGGGTCGCCGTCCTCAAAGGCCGACCCGCCAACATGCCGATCGCGCTTCTACTGCCCGACGCCGACGCCGTCAGCGAAGTGGCCCTGGGCACAAACCCCGCCGCCGAGGCACTGATGAGGGCACATTGGCCTGGCCCACTGACCCTTCTTCTCGACGCACGGCCCGAGTTGAGTCCGCGACTCGTGCGGGACGGCAAGGTTGGGGTCCGAGTGCCCGGTCCGAGCCCGGCCCTCGAGCTCACTCGGGCGTTCGGCCACGCGCTCACCGCGACGAGTGCAAATCTGAGCGGGGAGCCACCCTTGCGGAGCGTCGAGGAGCTGCCTGCGGCCCTGGTGGAAGGCTTGGACGGCGCTGTTGCTGGTGTCTCTCCGGGGGGCGCTCCCTCCACCTTCGTCGATACGACGACCGCACCGATGAAGATCCTTCGGGCTGGCGCGATCGAGCTCGACCCGGCTGCTCTTTGACAGAGCCGGGTCCCGTGCGTCACTCTTGGCCCTGGGAGGACCGATGGCGCTAATCGAAACCGAAGAAGCCGCCCGCCGCTTGGCGCGCGCAATCTCGAGCGACCTTGCACTCTACAACGAGGAGAAGATCGCCGAGGGGATTCGAAATGACAATCTTTTCGATGTAATAGCCGACGAAATTCAAGAAGGTCGTGATCTGTATCAGAGCCGTGTCGCGCCCGATCTGATGGGCCGAAACCTCTACGACCGCGCGATCATCGACCTCCTCGTTCGCTCCAAGGCGCACGTCGATTCGCCGATGTGGTAGACGCTGCACTCCATGCAGATCGCCCGTAGTTGGAGGCTGGCCCTTGCCGGATGCATCCTCGCCTATTCCGTGGGCTGCGGCGACTCCGGAGGTGGGGCGGCCGGAGGCGGCGGATTCGGGGGCGTCGGCGGCACCGGGGGCGCCTGCGATGTCGACGCGGTCAACGCCTGTCTCGACCTACAGAACTGCTGCCGCGCCATCCTGGTGAACCCAGTGTACTTTCAGAGCTGCAACTCCGTGGTTCTTCAGTGTGACGAGGCGCAGTGCCAGGAGTTGCTCGAAGGGTATGTCCAGTGTCGAAATCTCGACCTTTAGGCGGGGTCGCGCGGTCGTAGCGCGGCGAGCGCTCGCGGGAAATCGGTCGGAGGCGGGGTGGCGGACCGGAGCGCCTCGCCACTCATCGGATGATCGAAACCAAGGACCGCAGCGTGGAGCGCCTGCCGTCCGAGCGCAGTCGATACCTGGCGGAGGAGTGGGTCGCCGATCGAGCGGCCGTACAGCGGATCGCCGAGCACGGGATGGCCGGCGTCGGCGAGGTGGACCCGAATCTGGTGGGTGCGCCCCGTCTCCAATCGACAACGAACTAGAGCGCTTCCGTGCAAAAGCTCGATCGTTTCGAGGTGTGTCACCGCTCTCTTTCCGCGGCTCGCCGTCGACGTGAACTTCTTGCGGTTGGAGGGGTGGCGCGCGTGAAGCGTTTCGTAGGTCACCGCCTTGGGTGGTCGCCCGCGGGCGATAGCAAGGTAGGCGCGCTCCAGCTCGTGGGCCTGAAACATCTCGACGAGCCGCTCGTGCGCGGCGGCACTCTTTGCCACGACCATCACGCCGCTCGTGTCCTTGTCCAGCCGATGTACGATTCCGGGTCGCAGAGGGTCGGCGCCCCCTTGAATCTCGGCGTGGTGAAGGAGCGCGTTCACGAGCGTACGGTCCGGGTGGCCCGGGGCCGGGTGCACCACGAGGCCAGCCGCCTTGTCGAGCACCAGGAGGTCCGCGTCCTCGTAGAGGATCTCGAGCGGGATCGCCTGGGGCTCTGCACTCATCGGCTCGGGCGGCGCCGGCTCGATCCTGACCTCGGCGCCAGCCAGCGCCTTTGTCTTTCGCGACACCGGCTCCCCGGCCTGCTCGATTCGCCCCTGGTCGATCCATCGCTGGAGCGCGCTTCGCGAGAACTGCGGGCAGAGCCGGGCGAGCACTCGGTCGAGCCGCTCGCCGCCATCGGTCTCCGGTACGGTGATCAGCGTCGGCGCCGAGGCCGGGTCGGGCATCGTCTACGTCAGTCTCTTGATGAGCTGATGGGCGTTGGTCTGCATGTCGATATTCTGAAAGACACAGAGGCCCAGCTCAGGATCGAGAGCGTTGCAGTGATCGGCGATCTTCGCGACGGAGGCTTCATCGTACCGGGATCGATGGCCGGCCGGACCGGGCAGCCGAATGTAGACCGTGCTGGCCTCCGGAGGCGGATCGTCGGTCAGGGGGTCGTAGGCGGCGATCGCAGGTCGGTCACCACAGGCCGCCGCGATGTCGGCAGGCTTCCAGGCGTCCAGGTCGAACACGATCGGCGGCATCGGGGGGACGAAACCTAGAAATGCTCGAAGTGCGGCGCGGTTCGCCTTGCCATGCTTGAACTTTTCGTCGGCAGCAAAGACCACGGCCTTCGCCTTCAGATCGCTCGCAAGCTCGGCAACCGCTTCGCAGGTGGCCTTGTTTTCTTTGGTTCGCCGGAAGCCCGATTCGCTCACCGACTTCGGCGCCACCACGGTGAAGAGGAAGTCCTCGGGGGCCTCTCGGATCCACCGTCGGACGGTTCCGGCACCCGGAATGGCGATTTCCGTGTCCGAGATCTCCACCGCGTCGAACTCCCGCCAATATCGGCTGACCGGCACGGGGAAACCGGAGCACGCGACCACAAACATTGCGGCGAAGTATACAGAATTCGCTGAAGAACGCTCGGCCGACTCCGCGATTGGCGGGAATTCCGAGTCGAGGTGTCTCCTCTGATAGCATCGCTTCCGTGTCTGATGTCGGTGGCGACACGGGTGCGCGCGCTGGGGGCGATGCGGCGG
>CBDUCC010000268.1:0-5767 GCA_965365555.1 uncultured Myxococcales bacterium
GCGCTCGGCCAGCACTCGATGCTGACCGCAACACCGTCGGACGTCACCGTCCGAGCCGATTCGGACGTGCTCGTCCTCCGCCTGTCCGCCCGCCGTTTTCGCGAGCTGGTCGCCGACTACCCGACGATGGTCACGCACCTCGAACAGCTGGCCCAGCAGCCGAGCTCGCCGAGCTTCTCCCTCATCCCCGAACCGCGGCGGAAAGCCGAAGGGTAGACCCAGCGCTGGGCGAGGTGCACCGCTTCCGCAAGCGCCTATACTGAGACTCCCATGAAGTACAGCGCCTCTTTTCGCTGCGTCGCCGGATGCCACGGCAGCTACCCCCTCGACGAGGTCATTTACTCCTGCCCGGAATGCGGCGAGCTTCTGGAGGTCCACCACGACATGGACGCGCTGAAGGACCGAAGCGGCTCCGCCTGGAGCCGGCTCTTCGACCAGCGATGGATGACACGCGACTGGCCCTACGGCAGTGGAGTCTGGGGCAAGAGGGAATGGGTGCAGCCTCACCTCCGAGGCGAAAACGTCGTCTCGACGGCTGAGGGCGGCACCAACCTGTTCTGGGCCGAGCGCTACGGAAAGAGCCTCGGCCTCGACGACCTCTGGATCAAGAACTGCGGCAACAGCCACACCGGTTCGTTCAAAGACCTCGGCATGACCGTCCTCGTGAGCACGGTGAAGCAGGCCATTGCCGACGGAAAGCCAATTCGGGCGATCGCCTGCGCATCGACCGGCGACACCTCGGCCGCTCTGGCCGCGTATTGCGCATCGGCCGGGATCCCATCGGTCGTACTGCTCCCCAAGGGCAAGGTGACCACCGCGCAGCTCGTTCAACCGCTTGCGAACGGTGCGCTGGTGTGCGCGCTCGACACCGATTTCGACGGCTGCATGGCGATCGTTCAGAAGCTCACGACCGAGAAGAGCATCTACCTGGCCAACTCGATGAACTCACTCCGCCTCGAAGGGCAGAAGACGGTCGCCATCGAGATCGTTCAGCAGTTCGACTGGGAGGTGCCCGACTGGGTGATCATCCCCGGAGGAAACCTCGGAAACGTCGCCGCGCTGGGTGCGGGCTTCGACATGATGCTCCAGCTCGGCTTGATCTCGAAGCGACCTCGCATCTGCTTGGCCCAGGCCGAGCGCGCGACCCCGCTCTACCGAGCCTACAAGGCCGGCTGGGAGAACTTCGAGGCAATCACCGCCGGGGAGACCGAAGCCAGCGCTATCCGCATCGGAAACCCCGTCTTCGTCTGACGCGCGATCCGGGCGCTCCAGGCCTTTGACGGGGTCGTGGAGCAGGCCAGTGAATCGGAGCTGGCCGAGGCCGCCGCCGCAGCCGATCGATATGGAAGCTATACCTGCCCCCACACCGGGGTCGCGCTCGCCGCTCTCGAGAAGCTGAAGACCAAGGGGAGCATCGAACGAGGCCAGAAAGTCGTCGTCATTTCAACGGCGAACGGCTTGAAGTTCACTCAGTTCAAGATTCGGTACCACGAGGACGAGATCCCCGGCGTGAAGAGCAAGCACCCGAACAAGCCCGTCTCCCTCCCAAGCGAATACGAAGCGGTCAAAGCCGCCGTCTTCCAAGAGCTCGAAAACCGCGCCCACTAGCGGGGACATGCACCCCCCTCAAAAACCCAGCCATTCCAACTCCTTGGCGACCCAAGTGCGAATTCTCTAGAACGCCGGGGCCATCCAGACGCGCTCCGGACCGAGGCGCGCCTCAGCCAAGCCGCTCCGCCAGGAGCTCGCGGCCCTCGCGTCGGAGGTTGACGAAGCGCATCCGGACTTCGAACCGTCCGCCCTCGATGCGCTTGGAGCCAATCGTGCGGCCCTCGAAGCTTCGCGGCCCGCCCTCCGCCGAGACCGAAAACCGAATCGGCGAGCCCGGCGCGAATGCCCGGGGGCTCAGAAAGGTGAACAGCGGACCATCGAGCCGGACCGCCTCTCCCTCCTCCCCGCTCTGCAGCCGCAGGTTCACCGCTCAGCCCTTCCTTCGCTGCATCGCCGCCCTAGCCTCTTTGAGGTCCTCCTGACGCCTGATCGACTCCCGCTCGTCGCCCTTCTTGCGGCCACGACCGAGACCAAGCTGCACCTTGGCGACGCCGTTCTTGAAGTAAACCTGGAGCGGCACCAACGCCATGCCGCGATTGGAAAGCCTTCCTCGAAGCTTCTCGATCTCGCGCCGGTGAACCAGGAGCTTGCGCCGGCGCTGAGTTTCGTGGCCGGCGTGGCCGCCCTGTTCGTATGGCGCGATGTGCATTCCATAGAGAAACAGCTCGTCAGCATCGATGCGGCAAAAGGCGGCTTCGAGGTTCGCCCGCCGATTTCGAAGGCTCTTCACCTCGGTCCCGTAGAGCACGATGCCGGCTTCGAGGCGCTCCTCGATCTCGTAGCGTTTGGCGGCCTTCGGATTCCGGCACACCAGAAGGTCCATGCCCGGAACGCCTTTATCAACGCGCTTCTTCGCCATCGTCCGCGGGCTCTAGCACGGGGGCCTCGGCATTGCGAAGCTGGTCGAGCCACCCGAGCTCCTGGCGAAAGCGCGAGACCGACGCCGTGTCGCCGCGCACTTCGGCGGCCATCAGGGCCTTCTCCCGCGCTTCGACCTCGCGCTTCCAATGCTCCTCGCCCTCGGCGGATTCGTCGATTGACCAGCGTCGGCCTTGGGCGCTCAGTGGCACACGAACGCGGGCGTCCAACGGCTGCGCGCCGGGCACGGTCAGCTCGAGCAGGAGGCCTGGCCCTGCCGGGTCGATCTCGACGACGCATGGAGCCTCCCCCCACTCGGCACGCGGCCGAAAGACCTCGATCGCGAACCCCTCGGAATCGACCTCGACCCAACCAAGGCAAGTCCGTTCCCGCTCGCGAAAGCGCACGAGCACGTCGCTTTGCCCATCGCCGTTGAAGTCCGGTCTCGGACCGGGCGCCAGGGCGACGCTCAGGCGCTCCGGCCAACGAACGTCCGGCGCCTGCACGGAGAGGACCACTCCACGCGAGCTGATCACGCGGACGATCGCATCGGGCCCGCGTACCGCGTCGAGCGCCACATAGCCCGGCTCCTCGAAGCGAAGACCAAGCGTGAAACCGTTGCGCCCGAGCTCCCTAGCGATCGCATCCGCCTCTGCTTGCGGCTCCACCCCCACGCGCAGGTAATCGAGCGGATCCTGGACGACGGGCTCCTGCTTCGCACAGGCCCCGAGCAAGATCAGTGAAGCGAGCAGGTACCGCACCCGGCTACTTTACGTCCCTCCTTCCAGAACGCGAGCGGCAAGGACGAAGGTGCGCACCTCCGAGATGCCGCCTCCCCGAAGTGCGCCCGCGGCCGACCGGAGCGTCGCCCCAGTGGTTCGAACGTCGTCGACCAGGAGCACTCGCTCTGCCTTTGGCAGCCGGAAGGCAACGAACGCTCCCATGACGTTCGCCTGCCGCTGGTGATGGGGAAGATCCACCTGGCTCTGGGTAGCCCGGACCCGACGGAGTCCGCGAGCCCAAAGCGGGACGCCAAGCGAGCGAGCGACGGGCTTCGCGAGCAGCGCCGCTTGATCATATCCACGCGAGCGCCGACGGCGCCAGTGAAGTGGGACGGGTACGACAGCGTCGACCCTCCCCGCCCAGACGCGGACCGCATCGGCCATCAAACTTCCCAGCGCCCGGCTCAGGTCGCTCCGGCCGCGATACTTGTAGCGGTGAATCGCATCGGCCACCGGACCTCCATAGTGGAACACCGTCGACGACGAGCTCGAGCGCTCGACCAAGGCCTCGCACGCCGAACAGAAGACCGAAGAGGAAGGCTGCTCGCAGCCGACGCAGCGGGACGGCGCCAGAAGCTCCACGATGCCGCGCCAGAGATCCTGCACTCCGGCTCATCGACCGCCTGCGCTGCAGGTTGCGCGATGTTCTAGCTCAGTGGTCGTAGGGCTCGCCGCGCGAGATCGAGAACGCCCTATAGACCTGCTCCGCGAGCACCACACGCGCGAGCCGATGTGGCAGTGTCATCGCGGAAAGCGAAAGACGGAGATCGGCCTCCTTCGAGATCTCGGGGGGCAGTCCGTACGAGCCGCCGATCAAGAACACGAGCGTTTGCACGGAGTCGTTCTCGGCACGATCGATCCATTTCGAGAGATCGCGGCTGCTGAGGCTCCGCCCATCGACCTCGAGCGCGACCACACGAGAGCGCTCGGGAATGCTCCGGCGGAGCCGCTCGCAAACGTCGGCTTCTTTGCCGTCCTTGAGCTCGATTTCCTCGAGCTTGGCGTACCGTCCAATCCGCGCGTAGTAGTCGCCGAGCAGGGATCGCAGTTCCCGATCCTTGGCCTTTCCAACGGCGATGATTCGTATGCGCACGTCGCGAGGGGTCTATGGAAAGACGAAACCCTCGTCCGCTTGCTGGCCTTCGAACTCCACGCGGTCGGCATCCAGCCAGAGCCCCTCGAGATCGTAGAAGCCTCGGGTCTCCTGGTGAAAAATATGCACGACCACATCCGAGAAATCGAGGAGCACCCAATTGCCCTGCGGCAACCCTTCGACTCCAGAGCATCGGGTTCCATGCTTGAGCTTGAGATCCTCCTCGATGCCACGCGCGATGGCCGCTACTTGCCGATCGCTCCTACCGCTCATCACGACGACGTAGTCGGTGTAATCGACCTTGCCGCGGACATCGATGATTTCGATTCGGCTCGCCTTCTTGTCGAGCGCGGCCTCGGCGATGAGGAGCGCGAGCTCACGTCCTGCTTTCTGATCGTCCGTCACAGGGGTGCTCGGCTCGGTATCCAGTTCTGCGCCTGTTGCTTGTTTCGGCAAACTGTTCGTTCTCCTTACTGCCTGACTTGACCTTCTCCCTGACCGACCCATTTCAGCGTGCACAGCTCGGCCAGGCCCATGGGACCATACGCGTGGAGTTTGGTGGTCGAGATTCCTATTTCGGCGCCGAGGCCGAGGGCGAAGCCATCGTTGAATCGAGTGGACGCATTGACGAGCACCAAGCTCGCATCGACTTCGCGCAGCCAACGTTGTGCATGCTCGTCGTTCTCGGTGACAATCGCCTCGGTGTGATTGGAGCCGTGCCGAGCGACATGATCGAGTGCGCCATCGATGCCGTCGACAACGCCAACATTCAAGACCAAATCGAGATACTCGGTATCCCAATCCTCGGCAGTTGCGGTTCTCGCGCCATCGAGCAGCTCGGCCGCGCGGTCATCGGCGTGCAGCTCCACACCCTGCTCGCGCATCGCGTCGCCGAGCCTCGGCAAGAACGAAGGCGCGATCCGTTCGTCTACCAACAACGTCTCCATGGCATTGCAAACACCAGGACGCTGGACCTTCGCGTTAAGCGCGATGTTCAGGGCCATGTCCGGATTGGCGCTCTCGTCGACAAAGACGTGACACACACCTTTGTAGTGCTGGATGACAGGAACCCTCGAGTGCTCGGCGACGAACCGAATCAATCCTTCTCCACCTCTCGGAATGACCATGTCGACGATACCATCAAGGCCGATCATTACCAACGTCGCTTGACGATCGGTTGTGGGCAAAAGTGTGACAGTTTCGGGAGGCAGGCCTTCCTCGGCAAGTGCCTCTGTGAAGATCGCGGCGATCGCAGTGTTGCTCTCGAACGCCTCCTTGCCTCCCCGAAGAAGGACGGCGTTCCCGCTCTTGAGGCAGAGCGACGCCGCATCGGCCGTGACATTGGGGCGCGATTCGTAGATGATTCCAATGAGCCCGAGAGGTGCTCGCATCTTCGAAACCCGTAGGCCGTTGTCGAGAACGC
>CBDUCC010000269.1:0-5734 GCA_965365555.1 uncultured Myxococcales bacterium
TTCGACGGGATCGCCTGCGTCCCGGAGGCCCACGCAATTGACGCCTTTGACCACGCGGCCCTCCTTCACGTCGAGGCAGGGGATGATTCGCTTGGCCAACATCAGGACGGCTCCAACGAGGCGAACGCTTCAGGGAGCGTGAATGCGCCCGAGTAGAGCGCGCGTCCGCAAACCGACGCGCGGACGCCCGCAGACGCCAGCGCGCGAAGGTGATCGAGGGAGCCGATGCCACCGGAGGCGATCACGGTCGTCGAGACCTTGGATTGGAGGTCGGCGGTGGCTTCGACATCCGGTCCTTCCCGAGTGCCGTCGCGACGAATGTTGGTGAAGAGAATGGCAGCGATGTCCCAGCCATCGACCTCCTTGGCGAGCTCCGTAACGTCCTGTTGACTCTGCTCCTGCCAGCCCTCCACGGCCAGCTTTCCATCTCGTGCATCGAGCGCCATCACGACCTTCGCTGGATGGCGCTTGCAGATTGCTCTGGCGAGGTCGGGCGCCTTCACGATCATGGTCCCAAGCACGACCCGCGCCGCACCCGCTTCGATCCATTGGGCGGCCACATCCTCGGTGCGCACGCCACCCCCGACCTGCACCTGGAGATTGGTCGCGCGAAGGATGCCTTGGATCACCGGTACGTGTGCCGGTGTTCCCGTTCGTGCCCCTTCCAGGTCGACCACGTGCAAACGGCGCGCGCCCGCTGCTTCGAAGCGCTCCGCCATGGCGACGGGGTCGTCGTCGTAGACCGTCACCTGGTCATACCTGCCCTGATGAAGTCGAACGACCTTCCCATCCAGCAGGTCGATCGCGGGGATCAGCTCCATGAAATGTCTCCCAAGAAATGGCCGATCACTCGGGCGCCAGCGTGTTGGCTCTTCTCCGGGTGGAACTGACATGCCAAGACGTTGTCCCGCGCGATTGCCGAACAGAACGGCCCGCCGTAATCCGTCGTCGCAACGACGAGACGCTCGTCGTCGGGGACGCAGTAGTAACTGTGCACGAAGTAGTACCACTCGCCGTTCTCGAACACAGGATGGCGGCTGTCGATCTGGTTCCAACCGATGTGCGGCACCTTGAGCGGGTGACCCTCGGAGTCGACCAGGTCGGATCCAAAGCGTTTTACGCTGCCTTTGAAGATACCCAGACCGCGGGCGCCGGGCGCCTCCTCACTGGACTCGAACAGAGCCTGCATGCCGAGGCAGATTCCCAGGTACGGGCGTCCCGTCGAAATCCATTCTCGGACGGCATCGCCGACTTCGCCACGAAGCGCCTCCGCGCATTCTTTGAACGCACCCTGCCCCGGCATGACGAGTCGGTCCGCGGCGAGCAGCACGCCCGGATCCGCGCTCAACTCGGGTCGCGCACCCGCCCGCTCGAAGGCCTTGGCGACGCTGTGCAGATTGCCGAGGCCCAGATCGACGATGGCGACCCGACCGCCGGTCATTCGCTGAGAGTACCCTTGGTCGACGGTACCCCGACGACCCGCGGATCGACTTCGGTCGCGACCCGCAGCGCACGCGCGAAGGCCTTGAAGCTGATCTCCACGACGTGGTGGAGGTTGTCGCCCGCATGCTTGCGCATGTGGAGGTTGCACTGGCATCCACGGACGAAGCCCTCGAAGAAGACCTCGGCAAGCTCGGAGTCGAAGTCCCCGATCTTCGCCTTGGGCAGGTCCATCGCCCAGACGAAGTACGGGCGACCCGACAGATCGAGCGCGCAGGTGACGCAGGCCTCGTCCATCGGAAGCGTCGCGGACCCGTATCGGCGAATGCCGGTCTTGTCTCCCAAAGCCACGCCGAAAGCCTGGCCCAGTGCGACCGCGAGGTCCTCCGTCGTATGGTGGCCGTCGATGTGCGTGTCTCCCGAGGCGCGGACCTTCAGATCGAACAGGCCGTGCTTGCTGAGCTGCTCCACCATGTGGCTGAGGAAGCCGATCGGCGTATCGACTTCGTACTGCCCCGTCCCATCGAGATCGACGACCACGCGGATTTCGGTCTCCTTGGTTCGACGCTCTATCGTCGCTCTTCGTCGCATGACGCCGCTACCATAGCCCGGAAACGCTCCTGGGCTACCACCCTAGCGCGACTTCATTCGCGACTGGACTTCTTCGAGCTTCGCTTGAAGCTCCTCGTTCTCGGGCTCGTGCTGAATCGCCATCTTCAGGTTCAACTTGGCCTGAGGCCAGTCCTCCGCTTTGATGGCGCGGTGGGCCCTAGTGAAGAAGGTTCGCGCCTTGCTCGAGCGAAGCATGACACCGCCGGGCGGCTTCATCGTGCGGCGAGTCTCCCGGAGTCGGTCCTCGCGGTAGCGCTTCTGCCCATTGGCAAGCCCTTCGTCGTAGAGCTTTCGCTTGGTGGGGTCGCTGAGGATTCGGTAGGCCTCACTCGCTTGCTGGTAGAGCATTGTGTGACGCTCAGCGTGATCGGGTGCGCCGACGAAATTGTCGGGATGGTGCTCGCGCGCGAAACGGTGAAAGGCGGAGCGGATCTGATCCGAATTGGCCGTACGGATGATTCCCAGAAGCTCGTAGTAGTCGCGTGCTGCCGCGGAATCCGACATGCTAACTCCCGACCTTGGCCTCGTGCCGCTCGCGAAGCTCTTCGATTTCGCCCTCGGCGAGCTCCCCGATCAGCCGGATCGCAATCTGTTGCTGCTGACCGGTTCCGATGTCTTGTGCGCGGACCTGAAGGGTGCCATCGGCGTCGATCATGAAGCGCACTGCGATCTGCACCTTGCCCCGCGTGGCGGGCCGCAAACCATCGAGAACGACCTCTCCGAGCAGTTGGTTCCCATCGATCCGCCGCGCTTCGCCCTGGCAGATCCGAACGATGACGGCGTCTTGGCCGTCACGCGCCGTCGTGAACATCTTCGTTTGACCGGCAGGAATCGCCGAGTTCTTTCGAATGATGTGCTCACAGTAGCCGTCGACGGTCTCCACGCCGAGCGATAGCGGTGTAACGTCGAGAAGCAGAGGCGTCTTCGTGGGCACGTCCACCGCCGGTAGCGCCGCCGTCACCGTGTCGATGTTCTCATCCAGCGCCGCCTGCAGCTCACGAGGAGCGGAGCTCGCCAACTCGAGAGGAGGCGGAGGCAGAGGCGGCCCTTCCGCCGGAACCGAGGCGGTAGGAAACGCGTCGTCCGTGAGCTCGAGGAGCAGACCCGACTCCTCGACGGCACTGGTCGGCATGTCCGAGCCCACCGGGTCCAGCTCGGACTTCGGCTCCGCCACCTCATCTGCGTCGCCGCCGATCTGCATCAGAAGGCCAGAAGCGTCCGCCATGCGGGTCGGCTGGAAGTCCAGCGGATCGGCCTGAGCCGCGACGCGAGTCATCTCGTGCTCGAGCGGTTCCTCGCGTGAACGCGTCGGCGTATCGATGAGCTCTTCTTCGGCTGACGGCTCATCCTGAGACGTCGTCAACGAGGGTGGTGGAGGCGGCGGCGCCTGGCCTTGCAGCGTTGCCTTTCGAGCAGCACGAGCCACCGGCGGCGGTGGAAGTGGCGGACGGTCTCCGATGTTGGTGACCTCGTCTTCGAACGAGGTCTCTTCGGTGACCCTCGGGAGGTTTCCGGTCGTCGGCTGCGCCACCTTCTTCAGAGCGACGCGCCCGAGTGCCGCCTTGCGAGATCCGGTTTCGCTGAGCGAGAACGCCTGGAGCGCCGCGCCCTGTGCGACGACGAGGTCCGGATCGATGTTGGCGAGCGGCTTGCGCCCGAAGTACTCGGCAACCATCCGCTGGAGCAGCGGAATTCGGGTGGAGCCGCCAACGAGGATCACGTTGTCGAGCTGGGTCGGTCGCAGTCCTGCGGCTTTCATTGCGTCTTCGCAGACGTCGAAGCTCCGAGCCACAAGCGGCTGACACATGTGCTCGAGCTGCTCGCGGCTCAGCGCGTAGTCGAGGTTGAGGGCAGCACCACCATCCCCGTAGGCGAGCTCTTCGACGCACAGCTTCACCTGCGGCTTTCCCGAGAGCTGGATCTTCGCCCATTCCGCAGCCGCCTTGAGTCGCTCGTACGCCTGGCGGTCCTGTCGAGCATCGTAGCGATGCTGCTCCAGGAACTGAGCGGCCATGTGGTCCGCGATCATCGAGTCGACGTCGTCACCCCCGAGGAAGGTGTCGCCTGCGGTCGCGAGAACCTCGAAGACGTCGCCGGCGAGTTGAAGAATGGTAATGTCGAAGGTACCGCCCCCGAGATCGTAGACGGCAACCCGCTCGTTCGAGCTCTTGTTGTACCCATACGCGAGCGCGGCTGCCGTGGGCTCGTTCAAGATGCGGAGGACGTCGAGGCCAGCGACACGGCCGGCTGCCTTCGTTGCGCTTCGCTGAAGCTCATTGAAGTTCGCAGGAACGGTGACCACTGCTTGGTTGCACTCGCGGCCGAGCTCAGCTTCGGCCACCTTGCGAACGTGACGAAGGACGAAGGCGCTGATCTCGCTGAGCGTGTACGTTTCACCGCGCGCAGTCACCAAGACGCCGCCGCTTGGTCCTTCGGAGAGCTCGAAGCCAAAGCGCTCAGCTGCCTGTTTGACCTCGTAGCTGGTGTACGGACGGCCGATGAGCCGCTTCACCGAGTAGACGGTGTTCTGAGCATCGAGAAGTCGGCGCTCTTTGGCGGGCGCTCCGATGAGGACGTCGCCGCTCGGGTGGAAGGAGACTACCGATGGAATCAGAGCGCCATTCTCGTCGGAGAGAATGCGCGCGCCGTTTAGATCGGCGACTGCGACCACGGAATTCGTCGTACCGAGGTCGATCCCAATGACGGGTCCGTTGCTCACACTCCCCTACCCCCAGAAAGACTCTACAAGACTACCCTCCCAGGATAACGCGTCGCGGCCCCGATTACACATTTCCGGGGCCGAAGCGCCTAATTCGGGGCGGGTTCGTGGGGCTCGGGCGGTGTCTCGATGGGCTCGTCATCCTCGCCCTCGGCCACCGGCTCGACATCGACGACCTGCTCACCCTCACGGAGCCGAATCACCCGTACGCCCTGCGTATTCCGACCCGTCTCCCGAATCTCCGAGACTCGGGTTCGAATGACCTGGCCACCGTTGGTGATCACCATGAGCTGATCGTCGGGACAGACGAGCCGAAGCTTCACCAGAGCGCCGTTTCGCTCCGAGGTGTCCATGCCGATGATGCCCTTGCCGCCGCGGTTCTGCGCGCGCCATTCCGAGACCTTCGTTCGCTTTCCGTATCCGTTCGCGCTCACGGTGAGGACCTGCTGCTCGTCCTCGTTCTCGATCACATCCATCCCGATGACGAAGTCACCATCTCGAAGGTCGATCCCCTTTACGCCCATCGAGTCTCGGCCCATCGCGCGAACGTCCTCGATGGCGAAGCGAATGCTCATGCCATGCGAAGTGCCGATCAGAACGTGCTGCTCTGGGGTGACGATTCGAGCTGTGAGGAGAGCATCGCCCTCCCCGATCGAAACGCCGATGATCCCCGTTTGGCGAATGCTCTCGTATGCGCTGAGGTTGGTGCGCTTCACCCGCCCACGTCTCGTGCACGTGAGCAGATAGCCGTCTTCGACGAACTCGCGAATCGGTAGGATCGCGGCGACGCGCTCGTCTGGCTCCATGCCAACGAGGTTCACGACGGCGCGACCACGTGCGGCGCGGCTCGTCTCGGGAATCTGGTACACCTTCTTGAGGTACGCTTTGCCCTTGTCGCTCAGGAACAACACGTTCGCGTGCGCGTTGACGACGAAGACCCAGCTCACGAAGTCCTGATCGCGG